>RFJS01000209.1 GCA_003694825.1 Verrucomicrobiota bacterium
ACCGCCCTCGAAACCCGCCCCGCCGGACCGGAAGATCTCGCCTACGTCATTTTCACCTCCGGTTCCACCGGTCGCCCCAAGGGCGCGGCCATCCCGCACCGTGCCGCCGGCAACCTGATGCGCTGGACGCGCGAATCCTTCGGCTTTCACGCCGGCGATGTCTTCCTGCAGAAAACTCCCTTCACCTTCGACGCGTCTGTTCCGGAGATCTTCGCTCCGCTGCACTGCGGCGCGCGCCTCGTCATCGCCGAACCCGAGGGACATCGCGATCCGGACTATCTCGGCCGCGTTATCCAGGAACACCGCGTCACCATCCTGAAGGTGGTGCCCTCGCAACTGCGGCTCCTTCTCGCGCACCCGCACTTCGCCGCTCGCGCTTCCTCGCTTCGCATGATCTTTCCCGGCGGCGAAGCCCTCTCCGGGACGCTCCGCGACGAATGCCGCCGGCAACTGCCCCGGGCCGAGATTATCAATCTCTACGGCCCCACCGAAGCCGCGGTGAACACGCTCTTCTGGCGGTGTCGCCCCGGAGAGGCGGACTCCGTCGTCCCGATTGGCCGGCCGGTAACGAACAACCGGGCCTTTGTCGTGGATCCGCACGGCAACCTCGTCCCGTTCGGCGTAGCCGGCGAGCTGCTCATCAGCGGCTTGTCGGTTGGATCCGGGTACATCAACCAGCCCGAACTCACGCGCGAGAGATTCCTTCCCGACCCGTTTCCCGGTGGCGAGGGCCTCACCGCCTACCGCACCGGCGACCTCGTCCGCCGCCGCCGCGATGGAGTCATCGAGTTCCTCGGCCGCATCGACCACCAGGTCAAGATCCGGGGCTACCGGATCGAGCTCGGAGAGATCGAGGCCATCGCCCGCGAGCACCCCGGCGTGCGGGAAGCCGTCGTGCTCGCCCGGGAAGCGCCGGACGGCGATCTCCGGCTCGTCGCCTGGCTGGAAACCGCCTCCGATGATTTCGATGAGGACGCCTTTCGCGGGCACCTCGAGCGACGGCTCCCGGAATACATGGTGCCCGCAGCCATTGTCGCGATGGAACGGCTCCCCCAGCTCCCCAATGGCAAGGTCGACCGAAAGGCCCTGCCCGAACCGGAGCCCGCCGCTCCCGCGCCGGCCGCCCAATCGTCCGAACCTCCCGCCACCGTCGTCGAGAAGCGTCTCGCAAAAATCTGGTGTGATGTGCTCGGCATCGGGTCGGTCTCCCGGGACGACCATTTCTTCCACCTCGGCGGTCACTCGCTCACGGCCATGCGGGTCGCCGCCCGGGCCTCGGAAACCTTTGGAACGCCGGTCCACATGACCTGGCTGTTCGCCCACCCCTCCCTACGGGCACTCGCGGAGAAAATCGACCAAAGCCTCGCCGCGGCACCCGCCTCGGCCCCGTCGGCCGCCAGCCAGGACACCCTCTCCCACCAGGAAGCGCGCCTGTGGTTTCTGCACCAGACGCTGGAACGTCCGGAAAGCTATAATGTCCCCTGGATCGCCGTCGCGTCCGCTCCGCTCGATCCGGCGGCCCTGGAAAACGCGTTTCGCACGCTGGCCGATCGCCATGAGGCGCTGCGCACGGCCTTTATCACCGACCAGCATGGCGAGCCCCGGCGTCGCATCGCCGATGCGCTCACCATCCCGGTCCACGTCGAGACCACCACTTCCGATGGCACGCCCTTCCGTGACCGCGAAGCGATCGAAGCGAGGGCGCGCGAGATCCTCGCCATGCCGTTTGCCATCGACACCGCCCCGCTGCTGCGGGTGCACCTGCTGCGAAGCGCCGATGGCACCGACACCCTGGTCGTGGTCGCCCATCACATCATCGTCGATCAGTGGTCGATGCAGGTGCTCATCGGCGAGCTCGGCACGATCCTGCGCGAGGGCGCGGCCGCCCGGCCGCCGCCTCCGTCCATCACCCTCTCCGCCTACGCGGCCCGACAGCGCGCACACGACCACTCCGGCTCGCTCGCATTCTGGATCGACCAGCTCCGCGACGCTCCGGGCACCGTGCAGCTTCCGATCGACCGGGCCCGCCCCGCCATCGCCACGGGCCGCGGGGCGCACCATCGCTTTCGACTTTCCCGCGAAACGGCGTCCGGGCTCGAGGCTCTCGCCCGCGAATCCCACGCCACGCGCTTCACCGTCGGCCTCGCCCTTTATGCCGCCTTTTTATCCCGAATCGGCGGCGACGACGACATCGTGATCGGCACCCCCCTCGCCGACCGGACCCAACCCGAGCTGCAAAGGCTCGTCGGGTTCATGCTCAATACCCTGCCAATCCGCCTCCGGCCCGCTGCCAACCTGCCCTTCAGGCAATGGCTGGACAGGGCCCGCGCCATCATCCTCGAGAGCCTGGCGCATGGCGACGCGCCCCTCGATAAAATCGTCAAAGCGATCCCCGCAGCTCGGGCGGGGCACACCGCGCCGTTTTCCGTCATGTTCGTCCATCAGGACGAACCGGAAAACGAACTCGAGCTGAACGGCACCGCCTGCGAACGCCTCCTCGTCTCCAGCGGCACGGCCAAGGCCGATCTCACCCTCTTCCTCGCGCCGACAGCCGAAGGCGCCCTCGCCGCCAACCTCGAGTTCAGCCTCGACCTCTTCGCCCCCGAAGCCGGCGAACGACTCGCGCGCTGGTTGAGCACCTTCGCCGCGCACGCGGCCGCGCATCCGGACACGCCGCTCGACCGCCTGCCGCTCGAGCCGGGTGACCGCCTCGCCGACGAGCTGGCCGCCTTCAACCAGACGGCGACCGACTACCCGCGCGAGAAAACCGTGGCGGAGCTTTTCCGGGAACAGGCCGCGGCAACGCCGCAGCGCCCGGCCCTCATCCACGGCGAAACCACACTCACCTATGCGGAACTCGAATCCCGGGCCAACCGCCTTGCCCGCCATCTCTCCGCCCGCGGCGTGCGCCGGGGCGACTTCGTCATCCTGCAAATCGAACGTTCAACCGCCTTCGTGGAGGCCGTTCTGGCCACCCTCAAATGCGGCGCGGCCTACGTGCCCGTCGCCACCGATCTGCCTGTGGAGCGGCTCGCGGTCATCGTCGAGGACACCGGCTCCCGGCACCTCGTCCGCGATGGCCGCATCCAGACGCCGCCGCCCGCGGACATCGATTGTTTCCACCTGGTTGAAGACGCGGCCGCCATCGCCGCGCATTCCGATGACTTCGAGACCGTCCCGGCCGCGGCGACCGACGCGGCCTACGTGATGTTCACCTCCGGGTCCACCGGCCGCCCGAAGGGCGTCGTCATCCCGCACCGCGGCATCATCCGGCTCGTGCGCGATCAACCCGCCCTGCCGATCAGCGAGGAGACCGCCACCCTGCTGCTTGCACCGCTGGCGTTCGACGCCTCCACCTTCGAAATCTGGGCCCCGCTGCTCAATGGCGGCCGCTGTGTCATCTACCCGCATCCGCACCCGGAGCCCGACCTCCTCGCCGCCACGATCCAGAACCATGCGGTGAATACACTCTGGCTCACCGCCGGCCTCTTCAATCATCTCGTCGACCATGCCCTCGAGGCGCTGCGGGGCGTCCGCCATCTGCTCACCGGCGGCGATGCCCTCTCGATTCCGCACGTTCGCCGCGCCCTCGAAGTGCTCGAAGAGGTCCAGCTCTACAATGGCTACGGCCCCACCGAAAGCACGACCTTCGCCACGATCGAGCCGATCCGCCGCGATGACCCCTTCCTCACCGGCACCGTGCCGATCGGCCGTCCCATCGCCAACACGACCTGCCACGTGCTCGATGCGCATCAGCAGCCGGTCCCGCCCGGCATCGCCGGCGAACTCTATATCGGCGGCGACGGGCTCGCCCTCGGCTACCTCAACGACGAGACGCTGACCCGCCAGCGATTCGTGCCCGACCCGTTCTCGCCGACCCCCGCCGCTCGCCTCTACCGCACGGGCGACCGCTGCCGGTGGCTGCCCGACGGCCGGCTCGAGTTCCTCGGCCGACTCGACAACCAGGTGAAGATTCGCGGTTTTCGCATCGAGCCGGGCGAGATCGAGGCGGCGCTGCTTCGCCATCCCGCCGTGGCGCGCTGCGCCGTCGTCGTATCGCGGTCTTCAGTTGGAGAGAAACGACTCGTCGCCTGGATCGTCCCTGAAGACGGAGCCGATCCCACCCCGCAGGCGCTCCGCGCTTTTCTCGCGTCGTCGCTCCCGGACTACATGATTCCGTCCGCGTTTCTCATCGAGGACGAGCTGCCGCTCAACGCCAACGGCAAGATCGATCGGCGCGCCCTCGCCGCCCGCCCGGTCGAAATCCGGGAAACCCGTCACACCGCCACCACCCCATCGCCCCGCCACGAGACCGAGGCGCGGCTCCTGCGGATCTGGCGCCAGCTCCTCGACACCTCCGAGATCGGCGTCGATGACGATTTCTTCCAGCTCGGCGGCCACTCGCTGCTCGCCATGCGGATGATCCATGAGGTGCATCGCGAATTCGGGCACACCCTGCGCATCGCCGACCTGCTCCGCGCTCCGACGATCAGCGGCCTCGCCGCTTTGCTCGGCGCCGACACCGCCTCGCCGGCGGAGGAGCGCGTATCCACTTTCTCCGGCCATGGCCCCGGCACGCCGCTTTTCAACATCCCCGGCGTCATGGGCTACGGTCTTATCCCGGAAGCGCTGGCCGAGGCCATCCACGGCCAGCGCCCCTACCACGACGGCCTCCAGATCCCGGGGGCCGACAAGCAGAGCGCCCCCCTGGACTCGCTGCCGGAAATCGCCAGCCACCTCGTCAAACAGATCCGCGCCGTCCAACCCCATGGCCCCTACTGCCTGACCGGCTTCTGCTTCGGCGGCCTGCCCGCCTATGAAACGGCGCATCAGCTCGTCGCCGCCGGCGAGGCGGTGCAGGCGCTCGTGCTCTGGCACGCCTTTCCCTTTCACCTCTGGAAATACCGCACCCTGCGCCGTCGCCTCGCCGAAATCCCCCGCGGCATCCGGCAGGGCAAGCTCCCCTACTACATCCGCCGCTTCGGCGAGAGTGTGCGCTTTCACCTCGGTGTCCGGCTGCGGATTCTACATCCGCAACCCGAGGCCCTCGACTGGGCCCGCGATAATCCCTCGATCGTCGAAGCCAACCGCCGGGCGCAACGGTCCTATCGGGCGCCGGAAACGACGATTCCCACCCTCGTCATCCGCGGCAACGACCGCCATGGCCGCTACGATATCCCGCCCAAAGGCGGCTGGGAATACCTCTGCAAGGGGCCCTTCGAAATCGTCGATCTGCCGATCGATCACATCACCATGCTCGACGAACCGTGGATCAGCCAGGTGACGAAGCTCACCGCCCGCTGGCTGCGGCAGACTGATCCGCAGCGCTGACCATCCCGCCCGCTCCGGATTCGCCGTGGCAGACCCTCACCGCCGGGCAAACGCCCCGCCGGCGATCCCGCTCACCGCGACGGAGGCCAGCGCCAGGCCGAACGCGCCGGTCACAAAGCTCGCCGTCCCGATGCCGCCTGCGCAGTTGATCGCGGCATCGCGGCCGTCCTCCGGCTTCGCGCAGACGCGGCCATCACTCCATGGATACACCGGCATCTCCTCCGAATAGACCGCCGGCACGCCGAAGGGGACCTTCTCCTCGCGGGGAAATCCATACGCCTGCCGCAGGCGCTTGCGCACGTGCTTGAGCAAAGTATCCCGCACGGTCAGCGCGAGATCGGCCACCCGGATGGCCGTCGGATCCCGCCGTCCCCCGGCTCCGCCGGAAACGACGACCGGAATTCCCGCCTCGCGACACTTCGCGATGAGCAGACACTTGTTGGCCACGCTGTCGATCGCATCGATGACGACATCGAAGCGGCTTTCGCCCAGAATGGACTCCGCCGTGGTTGCCGTGAAAAACTCGATGCGCGGATGCACGGCACATTGCGGATGGATATCCCGGATACGCTCGGCGAGCACCTCCACTTTCGGACGCCCCACCGTCGGCTCCAGCGCCGGCAACTGCCGGTTGATATTGGTGACGCACACATCGTCGAGATCGACGAGCGTGAGCGCCCCGATCCCCGAGCGCGCCAGCGCCTCGACTGTCCATGAGCCGACGCCGCCGACACCGACGACGCACACATGGGCCGCCTGCAGCCGCTCGGCCGCATCACCCCCGTAGAGGCGGGCCACGCCGCCGAACCGATCCGACCACATCGCATCCATAGCCATCCTTCGTGGGCCGCTCTCAGACATCCCCGCGCGGGGGCCGCAGCACGAGATCCTCGACGACCGTCTTCGGTCCGAGCCGCCAGGCGTCGACGATCGCCCGGGCCACCCCGGCCGCCGGCATCATCCGCGAGGCCGGCACCCCCGATCCCTTCCACGACGGCGTAAACGTCGCCCCCGGGAAGACCGTGGTCACCTGCACCCCCTTTTCGCGGAGTTCCTCCCGCATGACGGCACTGAGCCCGGTCACGCCGTATTTGGCGGCACAATACCCACTGCCCATCGGATAGGGATCGAGCCCCGCGATGGAGCTCATGTTGAAGACATGCCCGCGGCCGCGCGCCGCCATGGCGGGGACGAAGGCTTTGGAGACGATGAAGACACTGCGAAGGTTCGCCGCGATGAGCGCGTCGAAGGTCTCGATGCTCATGTCGAGAAACGCGCCCGGGAGAAACCACCCGGCGTTGTTGACGAGGACATCCGGCACGCCGACGGCCGCGAGAACCGCCTCGGCCGTCGCCGCGACGGCGGAGGCGTCCGTGACATCGCAGGCGTAGGCTTCGGCCCGGTCGGCGCCGGCCTCGCGACAGGCGCCGGCGACACGGCGCAGCTTGCGCTCGTTGCGGGCCAGCAGGGCGAGCCGGCTCCCCGGCACTTCCTGAGAAAAGGCACGGGCAATGGCCGCGCCGATGCCTTGCGAAGCGCCGGTGATGACAATGACGGGAGCCTGTTGGCGACGGGGCGGCATGGCGGGATCTCCCTCAGCAGACCAGGCTCTTGAAATCGCTGAAGTCCGCCCGGAATCCGCCCGGCACTCCCTTGCAGATCACGGACACGGCATCGTGCGAGTGCAGCGACTCGAGGTGCGCGCAGGCGACCTGAAAATCCGCGATGCGCGGGTCGCGATCGAGCTGCTCGAAAACGAGCCGGGCGGCGTCCTCGACGAATTTGATGTAGGCGCCGTTCATCTCCGCGAAGGCCTGCTCGTCCTCACGCTTGACCATCACCTGCGTCTCTGTCTTGAGCGCCTCGATACAATGCGCCTGCAGGTCCTCGATGAAGAGGCGGCGGCGCGGCGCGATCTCCACGGACACGCGCGCCTTGCTGCGCTGCGAATGCGGGATCGCGTAGGCACCGCGCACGTCGCGCGCGTGCTCGGCCAGCTCGGCCGAACAGGGACAGGCGGAGGAGTAGACGAAATCGAAGTGGATGTAGCGCCGGAACCGTCCGGCCCGATCGACGGTCGCCTCGTAGGCGCACTTGTAGAACTGGTAGCCCTCGAGGCCGCTGCGCAGGCTCTTCTGCAGGAGCGGATAGGAGAAGGCGACGATGAGGCGGGCGTCGAGGACCCCCACCCGCCGTTTGTAGGCCGTGAGAATCTTGCGGAGGGTGTCCGGCGTGAAGACCTCGTCGCGAAAATCGTAGAAGGAACGAACGATCCGCGACATGTTGATGCCCTTGAGGTTGGCCTCGAGGGAAACGGTGCCGGTGACGGCGGCCTCGAGCGTGACGGGATCACCGCCCCTGGTGGCGAATTTGAGCGGGAGTTTGAAGTTGGATACGCCAACCTGCTGGATGGGGACATTCGCGCCCTGGATCGAATCGTCGGCGTCCATCATGTCCGGCATTTCCGCGCGATAGTCGGCGGTCGGCACAAAGTCGGCATCGTAACCGCGGTCGACGAGTGGACGGGATGCGCCGGGCTTTTTGTGCAGATAAAGTTTGGTTTCTTTCTTCTTCTTCATCGTTGGTTTTCGCTCCGGGGGCGGAGCCGGAGCTTGCTCGCGGATGGCGGTGCGGGCTCAGCGCGCCGGCGGCCCTCCCGGTCCGTAGTATTCGGCACGGTTGTTGTCGGTCTCCCGCACACAGACGCGGTAGAGGCGGCCGCGCGGGATGTGCGCCTCGATCTGCCTCCAGAAGGCCACAGCCAGATTTTCCGCGGACGGGATGATCCCCTCGAGGAAATCGACGTCGAGGTTGAGATTGCGATGATCGCACCTGGCGACGATTTCGCGCTGGAGGACATCGCGGAGGCGGCCGAGATCGACGACGTAGCCGGTGTCGGGATCGGGCTCGCCGATCACGGAAACCTCGACGGTGTAGTTGTGCCCGTGCCAGTTGGGATGGTTGCACTCGCCGAAGGTAGCGCGGTTCCAGCGCGCCGATCGCCGGGGATTGTGCAGGCGATGAGCGGCGTTGAAGTGCACGGTGCGCGTGACGACGACCGGCCCCGGCGCGGCCGGACCGGCGGCGCGGGCGTCATCGCCGCGCGCCTGCGAGCGCGGCCGAGGGCGGGTGCTGGCCTTTTTTCGAGCGGAGGACATCGGGACAAAAGGGCATTCACCTAAGAGTTGATGCCGCATCACGTCAATGCGCGCCCGCATTTCGATCCGTGATCCTGCCCCGGCCCTCGCCGCGCCGGCCCGCCAGTGGCGGTGAAACGGCCCGCCGGCGGGATTTTTCTTTGCAGGCGGGCTTCTCCGCCGCTGAATCCCGGCATGGCGATACGCTTCACCATCCTCGGAAGCAGCAGTTCGGGCAATTGCGCCCTGCTCGTGACCGATGATTGCACGGTGCTGATCGACGCCGGATTCTCCGCCCGGAAGATCGGCGGCATGCTCGAAGAGGTCGGGCTGACGCCGGATGCCATCGACGCGGTTTTTCTCACCCACGAGCACAGCGACCACTGCGCCGGGATCAACGGGCTGTGCCGCAAACGTCCGCTGAAAGTCTTCGCCAACCGGGGCACGGCGACGGTGCTGCACCGCAAGCTCCGCAACCGGCCCGACTGGCAGATCTTCGAGACGGGCACGTGTTTCGAGTTTCGCGGGCTCGAGGTGGAGAGCTTCCAGATCCCGCACGATGCGACCGAACCGGTCGGTTTCATTTTTCGCCACGGGCACGGCGACCTGCTCTCGCCCCGGCGGTCGGTGGCCTGGGTGACCGACCTCGGCTACGCCCCCGAACTCGTGCGCCAGCGTATCCGTGATGTCGATATACTCGTGCTCGAGGCAAACCACGATCCGGCTTTGCTGCGCAATGATCGCAAGCGTCCCTGGGCGGTGAAGCAGCGTATCTCCGGACGCCATGGCCACCTCTCCAACGAGGCCGCGCGGGACCTGATGGCATCGGTCGAGCGTCCCTCCTGGCGGCACGTCTGCCTCGCCCACCTGAGCCGCGACTGCAACAGCCTCGACGCCGTCGAGGCGGCCTTCGCGCCGTTTCGCGGCGACGGGCACGGTTTCGAGTTGTCTGTCGTGGCCCCCGAGGGATTCGGCCCCGATCTGAGTCTCTGAGAGGGCACCCGGGAGGCCCGACACCGGCCGCGGAGACCCGCGCGGGCGTGGCCCACCCCACCACAAGCACCGCCGTCCCCGTCCGCCGCGTCCCGGTCCCGCCCCGCGCTTAACGGCTGGGCGCACCCACCGAAGGAAAGAGTTCGTGCGCCGGAGTCCGGGTTTCGTTCAGGAGGCGGATGCGGAGCGGCTGGTGGCGTCGAGCCCGAAGATGGCGTTGACGTAGTTGTCCACCGAGAAAGGCTGCAGGTCTTCGGCCTTTTCCCCGAGCCCGAGGAAGAAGATCGGCAGCTTCATCTCGCGGTGGATGGCGACGAGCGCGCCGCCCTTGCTGGTGCCGTCGAGCTTGGTGACGATCAGCCCATCGATGCCGAATTCGCGATGAAACACCTTCGCCTGCTCGAGCGAGTTGGTTCCCAGGCTGCCGTCGACGACAAGGAGGCTGTAGTGCGGTGCCGACTCATCCTGCTTCTGGAGGACGCGGCGGATCTTGGCCAGCTCCTGCATCAGGTTCGACTTCGTGTGGAGGCGGCCGGCGGTGTCGATGATCAGCGTGTCGAAACCGCGGGCTTTCGCGGCGGCGAGCGCGTCGTAGGCGACGGCGGCGGCATCCGCCCCGTGTTGACCGGCGACGACCTCGAGGTCGAGACGATCGGCCCAGGCCTTGATCTGGTCGATGGCCGCCGCGCGAAAGGTGTCACAGGCTGCGAGGAGGACCTTGCGCCCGTCCTGCTTGAGGTCGAACCCAAGTTTCGCCGCCGTGGTGGTCTTGCCCGAGCCGTTGACGCCGATCAGGCAGATCACCGTCGGCCCCGGCTCGACCGGCTCCAGCCGTCCCTCCGCGTCTTTCAGCACGCGCTTGAGGACTTTCGCGCCGATCGTGGCGGCGTCATTGCCGGCGATCGATCGGCTGGTGCGCATGGCGGCTTTGATTTCGTCGAGGATCTCCTCCGTCGTCTCCACGCCGAAATCCGCCGCGTAGAGCGACTCTTCGAGGCTTTCGATCGACGACGCATCGACCGAGCGCAAGCCCAGCACGCCGCCGACCGAGGCAGCGATCGACTGCGCGGTCTTGGTGAGGCCCTCTTTGAATTTCCTGAAAACGGAAAGCATCGCCCTTGTGCGTGTGGATTTTCCCGTGCGGTGCAATGCCCGAAGCGACTTTCGCCGGCCCGTCACTCGCGCCCCGGCAGTCGTTCCCACCAGAAAAAGAAGCGCGCCGGAGCCGACCCCTGGCCAGCGGGGCCCGCTCCGGCGCGGAAAACGCAACTCACCGGCGACCTGTCCCGCCGGGATCGAGAGGCGGGATCACCGGCGGCGCACCCGGTCAACCGCGCGTGATGCGGAAGACGTAGGCGTAGTCGCAGGG
Organism: Verrucomicrobiota bacterium; assembly: GCA_003694825.1. GTDB lineage: Bacteria > Verrucomicrobiota > Verrucomicrobiia > Opitutales > Opitutaceae > J108. The sequence goes on from RFJS01000209.1 coordinate 10,831, forward strand.
ACGCTTCTCGGGCAGTTCGATCACGAGTCCGTCCGGCTCCACCTTCCAGGAGAGCTCGCCGTCGTGACCGATGAGCGACACGGCCTTCACGCCGTCATTGTAACGGGCGGCGCCGAGCGACTCGATGACGATGCGACCGTCCTTCTCCGGCCATCCGAGGGCGATCGCGTAGAGATAGCCGTTGTTGGTCGTGAAGCGGATGTCCTTTTCGGTGAAGCCGTTGAAGTGCAGGTCTGCCAGGTGTCCCTCCGGGGTCTTCGTCGGCCCTTCACCAAACAACAGCCATGGCCGCGAACCGTAGATGGCCTCTCCGTTGAGCCGCAGCCACGCCCCGATCTCGCGGAGGATATGCTTCTGCTCCTCCGGAATCGTGCCGTCGGGCGCCGGCGCGATGTTGAGCAGAAGACATCCGTTTTTGGAGACGATATCGACGAGATCATCGATTAACCGGTCCGGCGAATAATACTCGATATCCTCGGCATAGGACCATGACGTGCGGGAAATCGAGGTATCCGTCAGCCACGGTTCGGGGAAAATGTCAGGCATGCGCGCGCGCTCGAGATCCACCGTGCCGGCCCCGAGCATCAGATCCGGCCGCTTGTAGGTGAGCACCACTTCCTGGTCCCGCTCGAGACCGTGGTTCAGATACATCGCCACCATCTCCTTGCGGATCTTTTCGGTGAGAATGGTCATGCGATTGTCGAACCAGAGCAGGTCCGGCGAATAGCCCTCGACGACCTCACGAATCTTCTCGAGCCACACCCGCTCGAACTCTTCCGACGGCGCCGGATAAGCATAGAGATTGTCAAAATGCCCATTGGGCAGCTGCTTGCCCTGAGCGGTCGGCGGATACTTCGGACCGTAGAGCGAGGCATATTTCGGGTCCGCGCAGTCGGTCCCCTCGTCCCAGGTCGGAAACCATCCCCAGAGCCACTGGTGATGCATGCTCACCAGGAACTTCAACCCGCGCTTGCGCACGGCCTCTTCCATCTCGGCCAAGATATCCCGCTTCGGGCCCATGGCCGCGGCGTTCCAGGGATTCACCTTTGAGGCCCACATCGAAAAGCCGTCGGCATGCTCGCCCACCGGTCCGGCAAATCGAGCCCCCGCCTCGATGTAGAGGTCCACCCATTCGTCCGCATTGAAGTTCTCTCCGGTAAACAGCGGAATCAGATACTTGTAGCCGAACTTGTCGACCGGACCGTGATTGCGAAGATGGTCCTCATAGTTGGGGTGCCCCTTTTTATACATGTTGCGCCCATACCAATCCGTATTGCGCGTCCCTCGGGCGGCCGAATAGACCCCCCAGTGCGCATAGATGCCAAACTTGGCATCCCGGAACCACTCGGGGCAGGTATAGCGCTGAACAGACTCCCAGGTCGGCTCAAACTTCTCCATCTTCCCGCAGGCTTTTTCACCGGCGGCAACATTGGCGGGCATGGTCGTTGTCATAAGAATCGTCAGGGCAACAGCACCGGTGAGCACCGCGCCACAGCCTCGGTACTTATCAATCATTGTCATCTTGTTGAAATCGTTGAGCCAGGTTCGGCGTGTCACTCGATTGACGGAATCGGCGTGGCCCCGGACGCGCTCGAAATATAGGCCGCCTCGACACAGGCCATGGTCTTCGCGACGTCTTCAACATGGGTCGGCAGGACGTCGCTGGAGCCTTCAATATAGCACATGACCGCCGACATGCTGCCGATAAAGGCGTCCGGAAACCAGGTGCCATTGATCGGCACATGGACCCACTCCGGCTCCTTCCCCTCCTCGAGCAGGCAATATTCAAAACAATCCTCCTCGCCCACCGGATAATTCTTCAACAGGCCGAACTGCGCCTTGACCGCACCCTTCGTGCCTTCCCACTTGATAAAGCTCTCCTGGTGCTTCGGCCCGAACCGGTGATCGTGATTGACCGTGATCGTGGCGCGCAGCTTGTCCCCATAATCGAACGCCATCGTCGTGCGCGTGGAGGACAGGTCGTTGGCCGGATGACCACACGTGCGGGCCCAGATCCCGGCCGGATCGCCCAGAAAGGAGCGAATGAGATCCACGTAGTGCACACTGTGCTGCTGAATCTCGAGGCGGGGATGGTGCATGACGTTGGGGAACAGGTGCCAGGGCGTGAGCACGGTCACGCGCACTTCCATGTCATAGATCTCTCCGAGGACGCCCCGCTGAATCAGATCCCGGGCCGCAATGACAAAAGGCGCGAAACGCAACTGACAGTTGATCGCGGCCACCAGCCCCTTGCGCCGGCACACTTCGAGTATCGCCCGCGTCTGTGCAAAATCGTCCCCCATCGGTTTCTGAATGAGCACCGGCGCGCCGTCCGGCAGCGCTTCGAGCACATCGACAAATTGCGGGGGCATGACCGTTACATCGAAAACGGCATCCTTCGGCGCCGCGGCCACGAGCTCCGCCACCGTGTCGTAGACGTGCGGAATCCCAAACGTCTTCGCCACCGCCTCCGCCCGGGCGCGGGTGCGGTTGGTGATGCCGGCCACTTCGAAACCGGCTTTGCGATAGGCCGGCAGGTGGGCGTCTTTCACGATGCCCCCGGCGCCGATGATCATGATCGGACGGGGATTCTTCGGCAGAACAGGCTGGTCGTTGATGGTCATCTCATGGGTGGCCGACACCCGCGCGATCGGCAGGGCGTGCTCGCGGCGGCTGGCACAGTCCTCTCACGGTGGGGCATCGGGCGATGTGTTCGGGATTTCCGGCGTGATCATCCGCTGCAAACCGGGGTTGACAGGCGCAGCGGATTTTCATTTATGAAGTTTATTTTCATTTCTGAAACCCCTCGGGTCAATTGAAAAAGAACGCCAAATACGCCGCCCCCGCCCTCGACAAGGGGCTCGACATCCTCGAATACCTCGCTGAATCCGGCGTGCCCGCCTCCCAGTCCGAGATCGCCAATGCCCTCGGCCGCTCCCCCACCGAAATTTTCCGAATGCTCGCCCGGCTCGAAGACCGCGGCTACATCTACCGCCATCCGGTCTCGGCCAAATACCAGCTCTCCCTGAAGCTCTTTCAGCTCAGCCGCACCCATTCCCCCATCGAGGCACTGCGGCGCACGGCCCTGCGGCCGATGCAGGAGCTCGCCGAGCAGACCGGACATCCCGCGCACATGTCCGTCCTCGACCGCGACGCCATCGTCGTCGTCACCCAGGTGCGCGGCCCCAATCCCGTGGTCCTGTCCATCCAGGAGGGCGCCCGTTTTCCCGTCGAGACCACCACCTCGGGGCGGCTCCTGCTCGCGTGCATGCCCGAGGCGTCCCGCGACGACATCCTCGCCAAATCGAAGATCTTCCAATCCTGGAGCCCGCGTCGCCGCACCGCCTACCTGAAGGAACTCGAGAAGATCCGGGAAAACGGCCACCACATCGCCCGGAGCGCGATCACCGACGGCGTGATCGACATCGCGGCGCTCATCGGCCAGCGCGATGGCGCGCTCCTCGCCTCACTCGCCATCTCGTGCGTCAGCTCCACCCTTGGACGCAAGTCCTCCCCCGAATCGCTGCTCGAGGCTGCTGTCTCCACCGCAAATCAAATCAATCGCATCAACGGTTTCAATACATGAACTTCCGGGAAATCTACTTCGAAGACTACGAACTCGGCGCCACCCGCCGCTCCACCGGCCGCACCATCACCGAGGCCGACATCGTGCTGCACGCCGGCCAGACCGGCGATTTCTACCCTCACCATATGGACAAGGAGTGGTGCGCCACCCAGCCTTTTCAGCGCCGCATCGCGCACGGCACGCTCATCTTCTCGATCGGCGTCGCCATGCTCGCCGATGACATCAACCCCGTCGCCATGTCCTATGGCTACGATCGCCTCCGCTTCGTCAAGCCCGTCCACATCGGCGACACCATCACCAGCACCGTCACCGTCGCTGAAAAGCGCGACCACAAAAAACCCGAATTCGGCATCGTCGTCGAAAAGCTCGAAGTGACCAACCAGAAGCAGGAAACCGTCCTCGTCTGCGAGCACATCCTTCTGGTTCACCGCAAAACCCCGGCCTCCCCATGAGTTCCCCGAAAAACCCCAACCCGGAGGA
>RFJS01000210.1 GCA_003694825.1 Verrucomicrobiota bacterium
CCGCCCCCGCACCGGCGGCCGCGATCAGGGGCGCGAGATATTCAGATGGCTGATACCACATCTGCACACCGGGAACCAGCCCCCGCCAGATGGAGCGCACGTCAAGCCCCCCCGACAACGCCAGCCGCACCACCACTCCCAGGAAACACAGCACGACTCCGCCGACCATCAGCTTCGTGATGATCTCGAATGCCCGCACCCCGCGCACACTCCCTCCGTTGTAAAGGGAAACCACGCCCAGGCAGAGCATCAGCACAAGGATACCGGTGAACAGTTTTCCGCCCGGCTCCCCGACTGCCGCCGAAGCAAACACCCCCGGCGCGAGATTCTGCTGCAGCGCCGCCACCGCCAGCGAGAATTGCGGCATCGCCCAGACGATATTCGCGATCAACGCCGCCCCGAGCCACGCCCATCCCAGCACCGGACTGATATGGCGATTGATCGCCGCCAGGGGACGCTCCCCCGTCGACAACGTCACATACGCGATGGCCGACAACATGACCACGCCCATGAACATGGCCACCGGCTGCAGCCACAAAAGCCCCACACCCGCCAGCACCCCGAGATACAACGCCGACGACAGCGAACCGCCCCCGAGCGTGATCGCTCCCTGCAGCCATCCGGGCCCCGAGAGCTTCACGAAAGTCGCCGCCAGTGCCAATGGGCCACGACGTCTCGCCTCGATGATCGCCTTGCGCTGACGATCCACCAACCGGGAAATCTCCGTGTCATTCATGGGGTAAAACGGGGGCGTCCTTCGCGGGGCGCTCAACCACGCACCACGACATCCTCAGCCACGCCCCACCGCGGCGACAACCGCGAAGTGCCGCCCATCCCTTTGCGCAAGCCACCCTCCCCTGCGGCGCACAGTCGCCTTTTCGGGTTGTTTCAAGCGTGCGCATCGAAAAGATAGCGGCCCCTATCATGAAGACACCGTTTCCAGCTGAACTGCAGGCAAAGGTCGAAGCATCGGGCGTCATCGCCGTGCTCGTCATCGATGAGGCCCGCCACGCCGTGCCCGTGGCCCGTGCCCTCCTTGAAGGCGGCATCTCCGCCATGGAGCTGACTCTTCGCTCCGACGCCGCCATCGACGCCATCAAGGCCATCCGGGCCGAAGTGCCCGAAATGCTCGCCGGCGTGGGCACCGTCCTGCGCCCCGATCAGGTCCGCCAGGTCGTCGATGCCGGTGCCGCCTTCGCCGTGGCGCCCGGTTTCAACCGCCGCGTCGTCGAGGCAGCCATCGAGGCCGGCATGCCCTTCGCCCCGGGAATCGCCACCCCCACCGACATCGAAGCGGCGCTCGAGCTGGACTGCCGGCTGTTGAAGTTCTTCCCGGCCGAACCCTCCGGCGGCCTCAAATACCTCGCCTCCATGGCCGCCCCCTACGCGCATCTGAAAATCCGATACGTGCCGCTCGGCGGCCTCGACGCCGGCAACATGCGCACCTATCTCGAGAGCCCCCTCATCGGCGCGCTCGGCGGCTCGTGGATCGCGCCCCGCGACCTCATCAAGGCCGAGCAGTGGGACCAGATTCGCGAGCGGGCCGCGGAAGCCACGAAGATCGTCCGCGAGGTTCGCGGCCAGGCCTGACCCTGCAAGGCGCGGCGCAACCCTTGCGGGATTCCACCCGTCTCTCTCAATCCGGTCGCCGCTCGCTCAGCGCGACCGGATTTTGTTGTACATCGCGCCACAGCTCGCCTTGAGCCCGCGCAGCCAATCCTTCGGGTTGGGACAGAAAAGCCGGGGAGCGGTATTGGCGTTCAAGGCCGCGAAGTCGCGTTTGGAAAAGCCCCGGCCATGCACGATCCGGACCTTACCCGCCGGGCTCTGCGGAAACACCGTGCGGAAATTGTATTCGGGACTGAGCACGTAGATGCGCAACACACTGCGATACAGCACCTGCGTGAAGCTGATCTGGTCGTAGGGTTTTTTGCCGACCTTCAGGTTGCGCTCCCAATCGCGCTGATAGAATCGCCGCCACGTCCGGAAGAAACGACTCACCGCTTCGCTTCTCCGGTAGGCGATAACCCCCGTGTTGAACTCCACAAAGGCGTCCGGAACCATCCGGATCGGATACTGCAGCCGCCCCGGCTCATGCGATGCCGCGAGGTCGAAGTGATCGAGAAGGTCAAAGAGATCACCGCATGGTTCGATGACAAAGGTATCGGTATCCAGAAACAGAGTTCGATCGAACGGGGAACGGGTCAGCGGCTCGATTTTGTCGATGAAGGCGTGCTGCGGGTTTTCAACCGGGAGAACATCGTCAAAGACACCGGCCGGCGGCTTCACATCGGCAAACAGGACGATCGGCAGCTCGGGCATGATCCGCCGAACCGTCTCCGCCGATTCCATGGCCTCGCGCACGAAACGCTCCCCCGTTGCGACATAGACCACGCCGCGTGTTTGCCTGTGTTTGTCGTCGCTTTTCACCGCATCTCCGGCTCCCTATCGGCTTCATCCCGCCGCAGCTCGAGTTCCACAGCGAGATAATTCCATGCCCCCGGCCTCGGGCTCTCCGTAATCGGCAGGGGCCCAACCCCCTCGGCGACGACGCGCCCCGCGCGTAGGAGTGACACCCGCGGCGGCTTTCCCACCCGCAACGGCACGTCGAAGTGCGCCACGCCGGCCGGAAACTCCACGCTCAACGTATCGTCGATCCGGATTCGCGCCGGCTCCGTCAGGTGGGCCGCCACGAAAATCCGGTCGGGCAGTTGCGTGCGCCAGACGCGTCCGCCGAACATGTGCGCCGGCGAACCCGGCTCGCCACGCGTCCGCGCCGGATGCAACTGGTGGCAGAGAAACAGCCGATCCCGCTCGATGCGCACCTCACGACCCTCGAGATACGCCTGCTGAAACGGCTCGCAGAACTTCCGGTATCCGGAATGGTCGAGAAGCGTGGCAATGTCGTGAGCGGTCCACTCCGGCCGCCACACCGGCGTCTCCGGGAGGTCATCGATGTAGGTGAGCTCCTTCCAGTCGTTCATCGTCACCCACCATACCGCATTGGGCCGGTCCTCGAGAATGCCCCGCCATTGCTTCTCGAGCCCGCGAAAACCGCCCATGTCCCGCAAGGCGTGCGAACCATAAAACGGCGTCACCCCGGCCATCGACAAGCGCCCCCGCGCCGCCGCGGTGCGCGTCATGATGCGATTGAGCTGCACAATCTGCTCCGCCGTCATGTCTCCGGAGAAATTCGCCAGCCCCGAAAGCCACGGAAACGAATCAAACATGTGCGCGATCACCTCCGACCGATCCGTGCAGTGCAGCTTGTCCCCGCTTTCCGGCAGCAGGTAATACATGTGCGGCCACATGCGAATAGTGAGCCCGTCCTCGGCCAACAGAGGGGCAATGAGCTCTTCCATGTAGTGCGGGCAATTAAAGGCCGAATACACCGGCACACCATCGATCCGAAACTGCGCCGGGTGATCATGCGTATCGCGCACGATTTGCGGGATCCAGGCCCGCGCCGGGTAGAGCGGATCGTGTTTCGGCCCGGGATCTGCCCAGTAAAACCACCCCCACGAAGCCATCGCCCGGATACCGGCTTTCGCGCAGGCATCGTAGTAACGGCGCATCATGGTGCGGTAGTGGCCCCGCTCGTAGGCGTCGCAGTGAAAGACCATGAAGGTGAAGCCCCACTGCGCCCAGCGCCTCACTTGCGCGTCGATCACCTTCTGGCGGGTGCCCGTGCCGTGCGGTGGCAGGGCGAGCATGAAGTGTCCTCCCAGCTCCGGACCGATCGCGTCCGCCCGCATGGGAGGCACATCTTTCGGCGCGCCGAGCAGTCCGCCACCACCGGATGCCTGGCCCCGCTCCGTGACCGCCAGGAATACTGCCAAAAGCAGATACGCTGCACTGAAAACCGTCCTCATGAGGGATCGACCATAAGGGGCATCGGTCGAAATACGGAAGCCGCTAAACGCAGGAAGCGCTTCTCTCCCCGGAGTGCATTCCCCTCCCTGAGCGATTCTGCACCCGCGCATTGGAGGAAATCACTCACCCGCCTCCAATCCACCGTCAAAGCACGACAAAGGCACGACAGCATCCGTCCCCACCGGGTGCTCACGCCGTTGAACCGGAGCGGAGATGACAGCCTTCCGCTCCCTGCTCAACCTGCTCCCCGCCATCATCGCGGGAGCTATTATGCTGGCTTCCCCTGTCGGGTGGGCCGGCACCGTTCCGGAGCGGCTCGTCGGCTCTCACCATATGGTCGCCTTCGCATGGTCGACGACCGACCAGAGCCAGTTCGACGAAGAAGCGCGGCGATGGAAGGAGGCGGGGTTCGACTTCGTTGTCCTCCACATGGACGCCTACGACTCGGGCTACCCCGATCAGCTCCGCCGCTATTACGACGCCGCTGCCAAAGTCGGCATCAAATGCATCCCCTCCTGGTCCTGGTTTTACTGGGCCACCTACACCGACGAGAACGGCAACCCCGACCCGGAATATCCCGGGCGCGTCTGGATCCCGCAGATCGTGCGCGACACCCGCGATCATCCGGCCCAGTTCAAGATCGACGGCGTCCCCGTCTACTCCGGCTACAATTTCCCGTGGTATTCAAAGGAGATGCTCGAGGCGGCCGGCGAATGGCCCGTGATCTTCTGGCCGCACATGTATTACTACGACCCGGCCGTCGGAAACACCCTGCACGCCACTAACGATCCCGATCGCATCCGGGCCATGTATGACACCTTCCCGTGGCTTTCCGGCCTGTGCAATTTCTCTGGGGATATGTCGCTGCAGACGATCATCGACCTCAACCACGTGCTCAACGAGGTTGGACGCGAACGCGGCAAGTGGACGATGGCCGGCGTCACCGCCTTCTACGGCAGCCACAACCTGCACGACTACGGAGGTTATCAAGGCGTCGCCGCACAGTGGGCCGCCATCCTGCAGGACCAGCCCAACGCCGTCTGGTGGGTCACCACCAATGACTGGAACGAACTCTCCTACGTTGCCGATCTGCCCGAATCGCCCGTGTGGACCAACCATTGGAACAAGCACCACATGGCCGACCCGCTCGACCATTCCGGCTATCGCAAATTCGCCGAACCCTACCTCGCCGCCTACAAGGCCGGCCTGACCACGCCGGTCATCACCCGGGACCGCCTCTTCATCTGCTATCAACTGCACCCGAAAGACGTCGAGCCCATCGCCGGATCGCCCGATCACATGTATGGGGGGCGCACCTGGCGGTCCCAACTGCCCGACCGCATCTTCGTGGCCGCTCACCTCACGGCCCCGGCCCGCCTGAAAATCAACGACAAACTCAGCGAGGAATTCCCCGCCGGCATCGCCCATTTCGACATCCCGCTCACCGTCGGACCGGCTCCGCACGTCGCCATCGTCCGCAATGGCACCGAGGTCAAGGCCGGCGACGCTCCGTTGCCGATCACCGACTCACCGGAAGTCGGGGCGTGGAACTACCTCGCCGTCGAAATCGCTCCCGACGCCGATGCCACGCCGATCACCACGCCTCCGCCTGAACCGGCGCCGGATCCAACCCCCGCCCCCGATCCTGAGCCCACGCCGGCACCGTCGCCCACGCCGCCCGCCGCCACTCCCATCCCCGACGACTACGAATCCTGGGTATGGCCACGGAGCGAACAATTCACACAGCTGGCCGACTACTACTTCACCTGGGGGCGCGAAAGCGTCACCGGAGCTGTCACCTGGACCCCGGACAGTTTTCCGGCCGCCTCGGTCAAATACATCACCAACGACGGCCAGGACGCCACCATCACGCTCTCCGACACCTTCCCCGTCGGCACATCGCTGCTGCTCAACGCGAAATTCTGGTCCTTCGGCAAGCGCATCATCTTCGCCGCCCAGAATGGCACCACGATCAAATACATCACCGCCGAAGGTTCCGAGGCCGCCGCCAACACCAATGCCGCGGGCGAGATCTGGATCCATCTCGAACGACGCTCCGACGGCTGGGCCTTCGAATGGGCCGGCGCGGGGTGGAAGGAGTTCGCCGACCCCGTCTTTGCCATCAGCGGCGGCCGGCACACCACAGAAAACGGCTACACCCGCCCCGCCCGCTACAGCTCGTATGTGCGCGGCGGCTACTCTGTGCGCTTCCACTCCAACGCTCGCCGCATCTACCTCTACCTGCATCTCAACGCCACGCAGTTTCGGGTGATCGCCAACGGCGTCGTCACCCACGAAGCCGTCGACGACCCTGCCCGCCCCCAGGGCACCTGGGGCGTCTTCCCCATCGACTTCGGCTCGAGCGCCGAACGTGACATCGAGATTCTCTTCGACAACGACACCCCCTTCATCGGCGTGATGGCGCCGCCTTCCCTCGGCACCATCACTCCCTGGGCAGGCGAGCCCTGGCGCGCCACAATGGCCGTCATCGGAGACAGCATCTGCGAGGGAGGCACGCGCGGCTACGCCTGGTCCGCGGCCCATCTGCTCAATCTCGACGCCATCGTCTCTCCGATGGGATCCACCGGCTACGTCGATCCCGGCTTCATCTCCGGCTATCCCCACGACTTCCAGACCCGCCTCGAGGCCGACATCCTCCAGCACGAACCCGACATCGTGCTCATCTCCGGCGGCATCAACGACCAGTCCCACCCGGCCGACGACCAGAACGATCCCGCCGCCTTCGAAGCCGCCGTCCGCAGTGTCTTCACCCGCGTCGACGAACGTCTCCCCAACGCCATCAAAGTCGCCCTCTCCCCCTTCTGGCCCAACGAAAACTTCGCCCCGGTCAACGTGGAATACACCCGGATCGTTCAGCGCGTCGCCGCCGAGCGCGGGTGGCACTTCATCGACTTCCGGACGATCCCCAACGACCTCACCGACCGTCTCATCTCCGGCGACGGCGTGCACCCGACCCGCGAGGGATGGGCCTATCTCGGGGCGCAGCTCGCCGAAGACCTCGCGCCGATCATCGGCGGCACCGTCCAACCGGCCCCGGCACCCGACACGCCGGCCTCGGAACCCGACCCTGACCCAGCACCGGAGCCCCCACCCGCCCCCACTCCCCCGGCCGCAGGCGGCCGCGCACCGTATTTGGAAACGCCCGCCGCCATCCCCGGCAGGATCGAGGCCGAACACTTCGATCTCGGCGGCGAAGGCATCGCCTATGCCGATACCACGGCACAAAACGAAGGCGGCGCCCTGCGCAGCGAAGGCGTTGACCTCGAAACCCATCCTGCGGGCATCAACATCGGCTGGTTCCGCCCCGGCGAATGGATCGGCTACACCGTCAACATCGTCCAGGCGGGCGACTATGCACTCACCCTCCGCGTCGCCTGCCTCGGCGCCGGAGGCCGCCTCAAGCTCACGCTCGATGGCGCGGATCTGACCGATCCGATCCAGATCCCCGATACCGGAGCGTGGGACGCGTGGACCAGCCTCACCACCACCGTATCCCTGCCGGAAGGACAGCATGACCTGCGCATCGTCGGCATCGATACCGCCAACGCCTTCAACGCCGTTGCCAATGTCGACTGGATCGCATTCGAAGCGCTCCCGCCGCCGGTCACCACGCCGCCCCCGGACCCCGAGCCTGCGCCGGAGCCGACGCCCGCACCATCTCCGGAGCCTTCGCCTGCGCCGGAACCCGAACCATCACCCACACCGGAACCCGAGCCACCCGTGGTCATCCTTCCCGATCCACCGAGCTCGACACCCGATCCCGAACCGCAACCCGAACCGCCCAGCGTCGAGCCGA
>RFJS01000211.1 GCA_003694825.1 Verrucomicrobiota bacterium
CGAGCTTTCCCGATGTCGGGTGACAACCGGGAGGCGCGGTTTACAACGGGTTGTTTCTGTGTCGGCCTTCAAATGAGCCGCGTCAGTGGGCTTGCTTTCTTGGGCGGAGTTGTTCCGCGCTTAACTCAAACCCTGACACATGACTATGACCCCTGTAAAAACCATATCCGGGCGGCGTTTGCTTTGTGCCGCCTTGCCACTTCTGGCGCCCTTTACCCTGTTCGCGCAGAATGAAGCCGTTGATGAATCTGAACTTGTCGTGCTTTCGCCTTTTGAGGTGAACACGTCGCAGGACTCGGGTTATCTGGCCGGCAGCTCGACGCTGGGCGGCCGTCTCAATACAGAACTGAAAAACACGCCGGCGTCGATTTCCGTGATGACGAAGGAATTCATCGACGATATCGGCGCGTACAACTTCACGGACATCGCCGCCTGGGTGCCCAATGCGGTTTCGGAGTATGAAATCACAGGCGAAAATCCGTTCAACGACTACAACGTGCGCTTCCGCAGCCTCTCGATCAACGAGCAGTCCCGCAATTACTTTGCGTGGTTCGTCAATGGCGACAGTTACAATACGGAGCGTGTCGATTTCGCCCGTGGACCCAACTCCGTGGTTTTCGGTCAGGCGGACATTGGCGGCGTCGGCAACATCACGACCAAACAGGCCATTCGCAAGCAGAAGGGCGAAGTCGAGTTGTTGACGACGAATTTTGGCGGTATCCGCGCAACGGCGGATTACAATCAGCCCTTGTCGAAGACGGTCGCCGTCCGCGTCAATCTGCTCTCGGAAAGTTTGAATGGCTGGCGCCTCTGGGAGAAACGGAAGCGTCGCGGCGCGCACATCGCGGCCGCCTGGAATATCACGGATACGCTGACCCTTCGCGCTGAGTATGAATACGGCAACATCAACCGTATCGTTGTTGGCCGCGGCGTGTTCAACCAGTGGGCCGGGTGGGATCGCCAGACATTTGTCGACGCGCCCCAGGATTCGGGCAGCTTCCCCGGAGGCATCGATCGCATCGGCGGCAACGTCCTGGTCTACGCGCCGGGTACGGATCAGGGCGTGATGAACCTTAAAGGCTTCGGTCAAACCAATACGGGTGGCGTTGTCGCGCAGATGCTGACCGTCCCGCGCCCGGAGGCTGGCTGGGCCGACGATGTCGTGATCAAATCGCATTCCGACCACTTCTTCGCGCCGAATACCGAAGCGGAGAATCCCTACTACACCTACTCGGTCTTCGCCAATTGGAATCCCATGGAAGGTCTCTTCTTCGAGGCGGCCTACAATGAACAGGAGCAGGAGCGTCACGTCGACCAGCTTGTCTGGCAGGGTGTTCGTGTCGACGTGAACCGGGTGCTCCCCGATGGCTCTCCCAACCCGCACGTCGGTGAATTCTACGCCGATTCCCGGGCGCGTATCCAGAATCAGAAGAACGAGATCTCCGACTGGCGCATTGCCGGCGCGTATCAGTTCAGCAATCGGTTCACCGAACAAAGCATCCTCGGCCTCGTAGGGCACCGGGAAAACCAATATTTCCAGGACGAAAACGAATTCGTTCGGGTCGACGGTGCTTTCAAGCCGAGTTTTACCGACAGGCAAAACCGGATCGCTATCCGGCGTTATGAGAGCCTGCGCGATGTCCCGTGGTCGGTGCCGGATGTCGATCCTTCGTTCGCCCGCTGGGTCAAATACAATGAACTGACCCGTAAAAGTGAAGTGACTTACTTGCAGGCCGCCTGGACGGCCCGATGGCTCGAGTCCCGTGCGCTCTCGACCACCGTCGGATTGCGCCGTGACAGCACCAAAAGGTTCAGTGCTGAGGACATCCTCGATCCAGTCACAAGGGAGGTCATTGGCCTGGAGGAGCTTACCCGCAGTGATACGGATTCCATCCGTTCCTTCACCACCAAATCGCTTGGCGCCGTTTATCGCGTCGTTGACTGGCTCAGCGTTTACGGCGGATTTGCTGAATCGTGGCGCGGAGCGGGCGTGGCTACGGATATCAACGGTGCCTCGCTCGACCCGATCGTCAACAAGGGGCTCGAAGGCGGCCTTCGAATGTCGTTCTTTGACGGCCGGCTTGCCGGCTCGATCGCCTATTACGACAACGAAAAGACGAATCTTCGCGAAAACGGCGCCTCCGGTGACATCAATGCCATTTGGGAGGATCTGGGCGAACCCGAGCGAAGCGTCCCGGAGGGTTACAGCGACACCTCCTCCCAGAAGGGCAATGGCGTCGAGATCGAATTCGTGGGTGCGGTTCGCCCGGGCTGGAGCGTGACGGCGAATATCTCGTTCCCCGATACCGAATTGACCAAGGGCCTCGAGGATACGCGCAATTACTACAACGCCAACGTGGGCGAATGGCAGACAAAAGCGGCCGCACTTGAAGATGAAACCGTGCGCGAGCGCGTGCTGCAGAACATCGCCGACATTGAAGACCGGATTAACGGTTTTCCGGAGGGCGAACCGCTGCTCGACAGTTTCAACTACACCGCCAATCTCTTCACGACCTATCGTTTCCAAACCGGTCGCCTGAAAGGGTTCTGGTTCGGCGGCGGCGTGAACATTCGCGGCAAACGTCTCGAGGCGGTCTACAACGGTGTGCAATACAAGGAAGATGGCTATGAGCTCTACACGCTCACCGCGGGTTACCAGGGGAGCCTCAGCGACCGCGTTGGCTACCGTATCCAGCTGAACGTCACGAACCTGTTCGATACCGAAGTGGTGCGTGCCTCGCGATACAGAGCCTACACGGTCAACGGCGAGCGCGCGTTCATTCCGCGTAATTTCCTCGTTCTCGATCCGCGGCGCATTCAGCTGCGCGTTCGACTGACCTTCTGATAGGGAAGTAATTAGGGTCAATTGATAGAACGAGCGGGGCGGCCCGGAAAGCCGCCCCGCTTTTTCGTGCGAACCCAGTTCCGCATACCCCAGCCCTGATCAATGAGATCGCCACCTTTCTCCCTCGCGGCGATTCGGGTGTGTCGTGACGATCCGAGTCACAGGAAAAATCGGGTGATAAGCAATCAGGGCGGTCGTCGTTCCGTTGCTTCATGCAGGTGGTGAGGCGGCTTCTGTCCTGGCCCACCCGACCGCATCGTGCCGCGAATTGCCGGCCCATCGTGAATCTACACCGGAACAAGTCGCTGGCGGAGTATTGCAAGGGCGGTACTGCGACGGCGTGTATTCCGGAAAATGGTGCCCGGTGAGCCGGCGGTTGGGGGTTCGTCGCAGCGCGTCCTGACAGTGAGGTGGCGGGTCGCCCGCTGCCCGGTGTAAAATCGCTCTTGAATGCCTCTTTGGAACGGGTGGTTTCGAGCAGTCGCGCAAGCAGGGACTGGTTGAGCCTCAGTGGCGAGCCTGCTTCCGAGGAAAATGGAAAGATGAGCGCTTGTTCCCCTGGGAATCGCTCATCGTCACTGAATCAAGGACGGGCAGGTCCGGGTTTGGAAAGGAACTTCAGGAGAGCCTTTCAAGCAGGCATGACTGATCAAGTCGGCGCGGAGCCGATTTTGGCCAATCGGAAACCGTCATGAAAATCAGTTGCCCGAGCGGTATAAAAATCCGCGGACGCAGCGATTCTCAAATCACTTCGAGGTCGTCGCGGTCGGGCAGGGCAGGGAAGGGAATGGAAGGCAGGGTTTGGTACCAGTAGGCGACCGACGAGATGTCGTCCTGCAACGGCAGGTAGCGGCCGCCGCTGCGCCATCCGAGGGCCTGGATGGTGACGCGGAGTTCCTGTTCGAAGCGTATCGGGTCCATCACATGCCAGCGATACATGGCGAAACGTGTTTGTGATTGATAAACGCCATCGGGACGCAGCACCTGATGAAGCCCGGCGTAGGGCGTGCAGTATTCCTGGTACTGTTTGGTTTCCTTGTTCTCAAAATTGTAAGAGCCACAGAAATAATCCTCGGTTCCCGTGCCGCAGATGGTGGGCCAGTCCCCGTCGCCGTCGAAGTAGAACTTGATCTCGCCTTCGCCCCACCAGCCCGAGTTGTGGACGCCCCAGCCCATGACGGTGCCAACGTAGTGGCCGCGACCTTCGACACCGTCGAGAATCGTGTGGACGGTCTTGTAGGGCAGCGGATTGCTGCGGCGGAATTGTGCGTGGAAATAGGCGCAGTCCGCAGGCACCTCGGTCAGCGTATAATTGATCTGGTAGTAGAGCATCACATCGTCGTGACCGATGTTGGTGATGGTCATTCGACAGGAACGGCGAAAGGGCATCTCCCAGTAGCAGTTGAAGGCGCTGCCGGGGTTGACGCAAACAGGCAGCGAAACAAGCGGAGCAAAACGACCCCACGGCATGCCGAAAAAGTCACCGATGGGGCATTCCACCGATGGATGTTCCTGTCCGTCCCAATAAATGCGCAGGATGCAGAAGCGCCACGGGCCGGTCGGCGTCATCCACATCTGCTGAATAGCGCCAGGACCGGCGATATTCGCAATGGTGAAGGTCTCACCTGCGGTGATGCGGACGGAAGGCGAGATTTTCCACCCCTGACCGAGGTCGCGTGCGCAATTCGCACCAGTTCCAGTGGTGGCCTTTCCACCAGCGCCCTTTTCACCGGTGAAGTTCTCCGGGCTGATGGAGCGCGTTTGCGCGGAGGAGAGACGACTGAGGTTGCCGAGGTCAAGTCCGAGTCCGTTGAAAGAGTTCATGAAGATCGAAACAGGAGATTA
>RFJS01000022.1 GCA_003694825.1 Verrucomicrobiota bacterium
TCAAAAAAGAAATACCGCTCCCGGCCGACTCGCCGCATCGAGTAAAACGACTGCTCCCGAAACTGCTCCAGCGGCTCCGCCTGCAGCGACTCTCCAAACGGCACCTGCCACAACCCGCGCAGGGGCAGCACCCAGAGCGCGGAGGCATCCGCATACACCTTGACCGGAAGATCGCCGCCGGCCGGCAACTCGACCCGCCGGTATCCCTCTCCCACATCCAGCCAGCCGACCTCGCGCTCACCGGCGACACGCTCCGTCACCATCGCCACGCCACCCCAGGGACAGGCCGAGAGATACAGCACCGAACGCTCTGCCAGGACCGCCCCACCGGCCTCCTGCCACTCCCTCGCCTCCCCGCACGACAGCAACCGATCCCGCTGCCCGGCCTCGCGCAACAGCAGCCACACGCGACCATGACCGTCCGCCGCCAGCCGGCGCACCGCCTCCGCTGAAATGGCATGACGGCGCACAATCCGGAGCGTCTCGGGATCGATCTCGACAAGCATGCCCTCGTGCGCCGCCCACAGCGTCCCTCCGGCCTCCCCGAGCATCGGTCCGTCCACCGCAGGCCCCGCGACAAACTCGTCACCCCGCAGCACGACGACTTTTCCTCCGTCGGCAAACCAGACCTGGTCGAGCCGGTCCACCAGCACCGGGGCGGGCAGTCCCGCGTAGGCACAGGTCTCGCCCCCATCGCGTTTCCACCGAAAAAAGAATCCGTTTCCCGCCCCCCAGATCGAGCCGTCGGGCGCTTCCTTCATATCCTCCAGGCTCCAACCATGCATCGGCGTCCACGCCGACACGCCATGCCACCCTCCGATGCCGTCCCCCTCGATCACGCGCGCCCGCCGGGTCGCACCATCGTAGCGCGTGCTCAGAAGCGTCCCATCGCCGGTCACAAGCAGCTTCCCCACCGTCATCCCCATGGGCTGCCAGCGCTCGCCATCGCACATGTAGACCTCATCGAGGGTTGAAACCCAAAGGCGCCCATCGGGCGTCTCCACCATGTCGCGGGCATAAACGCCCTCCGGGAAGCCGGCGACCGCCGGCGGCCCCCAGCGGTCACCGCAGTGCTGCGCAAGGCCGCGGACCGTCATGACAAACTCACGCCCCCGCGAATCCCGAAAGAAATCGTGCACATGCGGCGAGGGGAGACCGTCCGCCGCCGTAAACTGCTTCCACACGCCATCCCGGTAAACCGCCAGCCCCGCCGGGACGCTTCCGTCGGGCCACCGGTCACTGCAAAACCACAGCGCCCCGTCGGATGCCTCCACGATGCGCCGCACGCTCGGCCCCGCCAGCCCCGTCTCCGATCCATGCGTCTCGAAGCGCTTGCCATCGAAGGTCCCCGCTCCCCGGTCCGTGCCCACCCAGAGCACGCCCTCGCGCGTCAGACAGACCGACCGCACGAAATCGCTCGGCAAGCCGGACTCCCTTCCGTAACGAGTCCATGAATACCCGTCGTAAAAAAACAATCCGTCGCTGCGGGCCACCCAGACGTTCCCTTGTGGATCGAATGCGAGATTGAAGATATCACGCCGTTCCTGCCCGCTCGCCGGATACATCGACACCACCTGCCAGGGCATATCCGCGCGCCGCCGCACGGATCCGGCCTCCACCCGCGGCACCCCCGCTGCCGCCACCAGGACCATCAGCAACACACCGACACCGAAGGACCACCACGCCGCCTCTCCCGCCGCGAGGCTTCCTACCCCAGGCTGACCGCGACACCCCTTCATAACCGGCGAGACTCTCCCTTCTGCGCGCACGGCAGGCACAGCGCGACGCGCAAACGGCGGGTGAAAGGCGGGGAGCAAACCAAACACACCGCAGAGCCGTAGACAGCCGGCCGACCACTGGCCAGCCTCAATCCGGAGCCGCTCGCCCGGCGGCGCAGCCGGTGCCAACGCGCATGCCGCCCCGGCCGCACCCGCACCGGGGCAAAGCGCGTGGACCCGGCTCAGCGCTCCGCGCCCCTTCAGCACGACACAGGATCACCCGCCTCTGGAGAAATTCCTTTCATGTCTTCCATGAGGGGGTTTCATTCGCGCTTTCGCTTGCCCCGTTCCACGAGTCCCGCCTCGCCGGGCGCAGGCGCTCCCGTCTCCGCAACACGATCGCATATCTTTGCTATGAATCCCAAACGCAGCATGATCCTTGGTGCCGCTCTCGCGGCATTTCCCTCGCTCCTCGCCGCCCAGGAAGCGACCGCTCCGGCCGTCGACACCGGTGACACCGCCTGGATGATCACCTCCACGGTCCTGGTGCTCTTCATGACTCTGCCGGGACTGGCCCTTTTCTACGGCGGCCTGGTCCGGGCACAAAACGTGCTCTCGGTGCTCATGCACTGCTTCACCATCGCGTGCCTGGCCTCCGTGCTCTGGGTGGCGGGGCTCTACTCGCTGGCCTTCTCGGAGGGCAACGCGTGGATCGGCGACCTGCAGCACCTCTTCCTACGCGGCATCGGCATCGACGAGCTCAACGGCGGCACCTACCCCGAGACCGTCTTCGTGATGTTTCAGATGACCTTCGCGATCATTACGCCGGGGTTGATCGTCGGCGCCTTCGTCGAGCGCATGAAGTTTTCCGCGATGATGCTCTTCACCACCCTGTGGCTGATTCTCGTCTACACGCCCGTGGCCCACTGGGTATGGGGTGGCGGCTGGATGCAGCAGGAGGGCGTGCTGGATCTCGCGGGCGGCATCGTCGTGCACGCCACCGCCGGCGTATCCGCCCTGGTCCTCGCCGCCATGATCGGCAAACGCCCCGGCTTCCCCGGCACGTGCAGCCCCCGCATCGACCGGGCCTGGTCGTGATCGGCGCCTCGATGCTGTGGGTGGGCTGGTTTGGCTTCAACGCCGGCAGCCAGGGCGGCGCCAGCGCGGCGGCGGGCATGACGATGCTGGTCACGCACATCTCCGCAGCTGTCGCCAGCCTCACCTGAATGTTCATCGAGTGGAAAAAGGCCGGAAAGCCCGGCGTCGTGGGCATCGTTACCGGCATGGTGGCTGGCCTGGCCACCATCACCCCCGCCTCGGGGAACGTCGGCCCCGTCGGCGCCATCTGCATCGGCATGCTCGCGGGTGTCGTCTGCTATTTCTGCTGCGGCCTGATCAAGAACAAGCTCGGAATCGACGACGCGCTCGACGTCTTTGCGGTGCACGGAGTCGGCGGGATCATGGGCACGATCCTGCTCGCCATCTTCGGCACGAACACCTTTGGCGGAACCGGAGTCGAAAGCATGGGCGCCCAGCTCGCGATCCAGCTCAAGGCACTCGCCGTCACCATCGCCCTCTCGGCCGTTGCCACCTGGGTGATCGTCACCATCGTCAAGGTCACCGTCGGCCTGCGCGTGCCGCAGGAAGCCGAGGCCATCGGCCTCGACAGCTACGAACACGGCGAAACCGCCTACCACGTCGATTGACCTCTCACCCCGCGCACCATCCCGCCATGAAATACATCAAAGCGATCATCAAACCCTTCAAACTCGACGAGATCCGCGAGGCGCTTCACGACATCGGCGTCGAAGGCATGACCGTCAGCGAAGTGAAGGGTTTCGGCCGGCAGAAGGGACACACCGAAATCTACCGCGGCAGCGAATACACGGTGGATTTCCTCCCGAAAAAAATGATCGAAATCGTCGTGCCCGACGAACTCGCCCCGCGCGTCGTCGACACGATCTTCAAAGCCGGCAAGACCGGAAAGATCGGCGACGGCAAGATCTTCATCCACGA
>RFJS01000023.1 GCA_003694825.1 Verrucomicrobiota bacterium
CCTCCGCGAGCGGCTCCACCGCTTCTCCGGCTCGGGCCTATCCCAGAAGCAGCTTCACCGCGGCCGCGACCGTAAACACCACCGCCAGGCCCTCGAACAGTTTCTGCGAGACCCGCTTCGCCACAAAACGTCCCACCAGCGACCCCGCCACAACCGCCGGAGCGAGCCACAGATTCATCCGCAGCGTATCCGTGGTTATGAGACCAAGGTTCACCATAAACGGAACCTTGAAGAGGTTCAGCGCGAAGAAATACGCCGCGCCCGTCCCGAGAAACTCCCACTTCGGCAGGCGCATCGCCAGCAGGTAGATGATCATGACCGGCCCGGCCGCGTTGGCCACCTGAGTGGTGAAGCCCGCCAGAAAACCCGCCATCGGGGCAAACCAGACCGCGTGCTCCGCCACCTCGTGCTCCAGCTTCGCGGCGTCCTGCCGCTTCCGCCAGAAGTGCATCCCCATCATAAAGAGCAGGATGCCGCCGATCAGCAGCGATGCGCCCCGGTTGTCGATCCACTTCAGTGCAAAATACCCGGCGACCACGCCCGGAATGGTCCACGGAAAAAGCCGAAACACATGCCCCCACCGCGTGTGCTTCCGGTAGGCGCTCACCGCGAAAACATCGCCCACGATCAGCAACGGCAGCACCACGCCCGTCGCCAGCTTCGGCGGCATCAGATTGCTGAATACACCGACAATAACGATGCCGACGCCGGGGATCCCTGATTTCGACAGGCCGACAAACGACGCGCCGACAGCGAGCATGGCCCACTGCCATGGCTCAAAGGAAAGCGCCTCGTTCACGAACGGGCGAAGAACGGGTTGTGCGCCTTCTCCTCGCCGACCGTGGTCAACGGCCCGTGCCCCGGGGCGATGACCGTGTCGTCGGGCAGCGTGAGAATGCGCTCGCGGTCGTTTCTGTATTGATCGGCAAACGACACGAGGCCGCCGCCGATCGAACCGGCAAAGAGCGAGTCGCCGACGACCGCCACGAGCCGCTCGAGTCCCTTGACGATATACGTCGTCTGCCCCGGCGAATGCCCGCTGGTGAGCACCGACTCGATGCGCAACCGTCCCAGCACGAAGCTCTGCCCCGCGGAAAATGTCTCCACACCCTTCGGAAAATCCTCCTCCGCCTGTTCGCGCACATTGACATAGGCCTTGGCGCCCGTCTTCGCGAGGAGCCGTTTCAAATCGGCGACATGATCCTCGTGGGCGTGGGTGATGAGGATCAGCTCGATCGACACCCCGAGCTCCTCGGCCGCCTTCAGAATCGGCCGCGCATCGGCTCCCGTGTCGAACACGACCGCCTTGCGCGATTCTTTATCCCACACGAGGCAGGCGTTCACCGTCATCGACCCGTAGGGCGTGGTAAACATCCGGAAACCGTCGATCTCGCCCGGCTGCTGCGGATACCACGAGCCGCGTCCCAGCTCCACGAGCGCGTCGGCATCGAGCTTCAAAACGGGCGCCACCCGGCGCAGCGCCTCCTCGTTGAATTCGCCGGACTTGAGCGCACGCAGTTGCGCCTGCGTGATGCCCGCCTTCTCCATGAGCATCGCGTTGGTCAGGCCGAGCCCGCGTTGCGCTTTGCTGATGACGTCGCCGGTATGGTCCTCGATGGGAATCATCGTTGTCGTTCTCCGACGCTCACTTCCGAGCGTCAAACGTCAAAACGCCCTTGCCCGCCGCGACCTCGTTTCCCGCCGCCGCGAGAACGCGTCCCGAAACAAAGAGGCTTGAGGCGCCCATAAGCACTGCTGCAAGCACCGGATGCAGCCACCCCGCCGCGGCGATGCCCATGCCCACGGCGTTGTAGACGGCCGCCACGCGCAGATTGCCCACGATGGCGCGGCGCACGCGGCGGGCGAGCCGGATCGCCTCCGGCAGCGTTCCGAGTGACTCGCCGCGGGTGAGGGCCATCGCACTGCCCCGGGCCAGCTCTGCCCCGTGCTGGATGGCGATCGACGCATCCGCCTGCGCCAGGGCGGGCGCGTCATTGAGCCCGTCGCCGGCGAAAAGCACGCTGTCACCGGCGGCTTGCCGCTCGCGGATCGCCGCCGCCTTCTCCTCCGGCGTCAGACCCACCCGGCGGGGCACACCGGGCCAAAGCGCGGCGCCGAACTCCGGATCCCCCGTGAGAATCTCCGAGCGCACTCCGAGCGCCTCCAGTTCCCGGAAAACCGCACCGGCATCATCGTAGGCGCGTTCGCGCAGCCGGATCCTCGCCGCCGGGATCCCGTCCACCGCCACACCGACCGAACGTTCGCCGGCCGGCCGGGCCGCCTTCCCAGCGCGACCTCTGTCCGTCTCCACCACGCCCAGCCGCACGGCGAAAACGCGCCCGTCGCGACGCCGGGCCACCCGCGCCTCGAGACCGAAACCGGGAACCACCCGCCCTTCGACCAGCGCGAAACCCGAGAGATCGCCCTTCGCAATGCCCCGCAGCGTCTTCGCGATCGGATGATCCGCCGCCTGCTCGGCAACGGCGATCACCGCGGCAAGCTCCCCGCCCGCCAGCGGCGCCCCCGGCAACGTCTCCAGCGCGCTCACGCTCAGGTCCGGCCGGCACAGTGTCCCGGTCTTGTCGAAAAACGCCACGTTCACCCGCGCCAGGCGGTCCACGAACTCGCCCGTGGTCGCCACCAGGCCCAGTCGCCCGAGACCGACGAGCCCGGACCAGATCCCCAGCGGCGTCGCCAACCCCAGCGCACAGGGACATGCCACCACCAGCACCGCCAGTCCATTGACGATCGCCTCGTGCAACCCCGCCGCCACATACCACCCGATCATCGTGCCGGCGCTCACCACGAGAACAAGTGGCACAAACTTCGCCGCCAGCCGGTCCGCCTGCCGCTGCAGCCCCGAGGGCTGCAGCCGTGCCTGCTCGATGGTCGCCAGCATTCCGTCGAGGCGCCGGGCGCCGCCCGCGGCCGTGACCTCGATGGCAAAGGCGCCGTCCACCGACCGCATGCCGGCGTAGAGCGCATCGCCGGGGCCGAACCGGCGCGGGGTCGGTTCGCCGGTCAACGGCGTGGTCCACACCAACCCCTGCCCCTCGCGCACCACCCCATCCACCGGCACCGTCTCCCCGGCGGCCACGATCACCGTCTCTCCCGGCCGGATGGCCTCCACCGGCCGCTCCTCCAGCTCGCCGCGGGCATTGCGCACCCGTCCGGCGCGGTGGGCCTCGCGGAGGGTCCGGATCGCCGCCAGGGCTCGAGCCCGCGACTGTGCCCCGACAAGTTTGCCCGCCGTGTAGATCGCCAGCAGGATCGCCACCAATTCGTAAAACACCGGCCCCTCCTCCCGCACCGTCGAGTAGACCGACACGGCAAAAGACCCCGTGAGGGTGACGAGAAAGAGCTGATCGACCGTGATGCGCCCGGCCCGCGCCGTCGCGATGCTCTCCCGCCAGAGCGGACCGCCGAGGAGCCACAACACCGCCACCGCGCTCGCGGCCAGCGCGCCGTGCAGCGCCCAGAAGGCCCAGCCGCTCGGCGGGCTCATGTTCGCCGCGAGCCCGAACGCCATGCCCTGCCCCGCCACGACCAGCGCGATGGCCAGGCGCACCCAGGCCCGCTGGTCCGCCGTCTCCCCGGCGGCGCCGGCCTCGGCCGCGGCACGGGCGGAATCCATCGCAGCGGCGGGAGCAGTATTGTCGTCGGCAGTCGTCACCGCCCGCGAAGCGAACCAGCCCGGCTGCAGCACGCAAATGCGAAAGCCGCCCTCCGCGCCCGCCCCGGATGGAACCGGGCGGAGATTGTCCTTTTCATACCCCCCGGCCATCCTCAAAAACCACAGCTTCCGCCCGCCGTCGCGTCCCTTTTCAATCCATGAGAGGAGTCAACCTGTTCCTGAGCCTGCTCGCCGTTCTCTCGGCCGGCATCTCGGTTGCCCTCTTCTCGCTCATTGGCGGCAACACCCGCGCGCTCAAACGGGAAAACGAAAACCTCCACGCCATGCTCGAGCGGGCCCGCGAAGACCGCAGCGAGGCGCTGGCCGAGCGCGATGAAGCCCGCGCCCGGGCCGAGGCGATCGAAGCGGAGATCCGCGAATACAAGGCCCGCAATGTCACCCTCGAGGCGCGCAACCGCCAGCTCTCCCGCGAGGTCCTCGCCGCCCGCGAACAGATCGAGGCGCTCCAGCGCGTCGATGCCGCCCGCGATCGCGAACTCGCCGAGCTGCGCCAGCAGCTCATCGACGCCACCGCCCTCGCCGGCACGACCCCGGCCCAGGATGAACTCTCCGAGAAGCTCGCCGCCTACGAGGCCCGCATCGCCGACCTCGAGGCCGAGCTCGAGGCGCTCCGTGCCGACAAACAGACCGACGCCCTCGCCGGCGTGCCGCCGGATCTCACCGGATCGGTGCTGGAAGTCGGGCCGAAATCCGCTTTTGTTGTCCTCGACATCGGCGCTCAGGATGGAGCCGTGCCCACCCTCGAAATGAATCTCCGGCGCGGCAGCCGCGTCATCGCCCGCATCCGCATCACCGATGTCTATGAAACCACCAGTGTCGCCCACGTGTTGCCCGATACCGTGCGGAGCCGCATTCGTGCCGGCGACACCGCCACTCGCTCCTGAAAACCGCACGCTCCACTCCCATGCAGAACAAGAAAATCCGTTGCCTCCTGCTCCTGGTTCTCGCCGCGACCGGCGCCGCGCTCTTCTCGGGCTGCGCCACGCCTCAGGATTCCGCCGTGCCCTGGAGCCGGCCCGCCGACTGGGAAGGCCAGCTGCCCGGCATGGGTGGCCTGTGAGCGCCGCCACCCGGTGCTGCCGCCTCCGAGCCCGTCCCCGTCCCGGCGCCTCGTTGTCGCCATGCGCCACGCCGCCGCTTTGCTGAAACCGCCGCCCGTGCCCGCATGACCGCCCCGCGCACCGACAGCCCCTCGCCGGGCTCCGGCACACTCTACATCGTCGCCACGCCGATCGGAAACCTCGCCGACATCACCGAACGGGCCGCCGAGACCCTCCGCCGTGCCGACCTTGTTGCCTGCGAGGACACCCGCACGAGCCGCGTCCTGCTCGAGCGGATCGGCGCCGCCGGCGTGCCGACGATCGCCTACCACGAGCACAACGAGCGCCGCATGGCCGAACGCCTCGCGGATCGTGTCGCCGCCGGTGAACAGGTCGCGGTGATCTCCGATGCCGGCACGCCGGGGCTGAGCGACCCGGGCTTCCGCGTCGTGCGGGAATGCCGGCGGCGCGGCCTGCCGGTCGTCGCCATTCCCGGGCCGTGCGCCCTCATCGCCCTGCTTTCCGTCGCGGGCCTGCCGACAAACGCCTTTTTCTACGCGGGTTTTCTCCCGCCGAAAACCGCTGCCCGCCGCCGCTTCCTCGAGGAGCATCGCGACTTCCCCCACACGATCGCGCTCTACGAATCCTGCCACCGCATCCGGGCGCTCGCCGCCGAGATCGAGGCGATCCTCGGTCCCGAGCGCGTGATCTGCATTGGCAAGGAACTCACCAAGCTGCACGAGCGCGTCCTCACCGGTCCGGCCGCCGAAGTGCGCGCCAGCCTCGAGTCCATCCCGAACAAGGGGGAATTCGCCGTGCTCATCGCCCCCGCCTCCTTCCAACTGTGACCATGCCGGCCCTTCCCCGCACCGTCGCCGTGATCGATATCGGGAGCAACTCGATCAAGCTTCTCGTCGCCGCAGCCGCGCCCGACGGCGGCGTGCTCACCCTCGCGCACCGCACCGAAGAGACGCGCATCGGCACCGGCATCACCGGGAATCCGCCGCGCCTTCAGCCGGACCCCATGCGGCGCGCCGCCGCTTCCGTGCAGACGCTCGCGGCGGCCGCCGGGCCCTTCGAGCCGGTCCGCACCGTCGTCGTCGCCACCAGCGCCGTGCGCGACGCGGTCAACCGCAACGACTTTCGCGACCTCATCCGCACCGCCTGCGGCCTCGAGCTGCGCGTGCTCACGGGCGAGGAGGAGGCGCGCTACATCGCGCGCGGCATTCTCTGCGACCCCGGGCTGGCGGGCACGGACGCCTTCTACCTTTTCGATCTCGGAGGCGGGAGCATGGAGCTGCTCGCCATCGACCACGCCGTCCCCGTCGCCCTTGCGAGCCTGCCTCTCGGCTGTGTCCGGCTCACCGAGAAGCTCGTGGCCGACCCCTCCCGCCCGCTCCCCTCCGAGGCCATTGCCGCCGTGCGGGAGGAAGTCGCCGCAGTGGTCGGCGCCTCCGGATTCGCCTTCAGCCTCCCGGCCGGTTCACCCGCCGTCGTCACCGGCGGCACCGCCACGACTTTCCGCGCCATGCAGGCCGCCGCATCCGGGAAGCCGATCGAAGAAACCGCCCCCACCATCGCCGTCGCCGACCTCGCCGCGCTCGCCGAGACCCTCGCGGCGGAGACGATCGAGCAGCGTCGCGCCCGGCCCGGCCTCCCCCCGAAACGGGCCGACGTCATCCCCGTCGCCCTGCTCACGCTCGCGGAAACCGCCCGTCTCGCCGGTGTCGATACACTGCGGCACTCGTTCTTCAATCTCCGCTACGGCCTCGCCGCCGAGTTGCTCGAGCAGGCCGAAGCGGCGGCCCGGCCCGCCGAAGACTGATCACTCCGCCGGCGCCGGCACACGCCCCTCATTCGCCGAGCGCCACCAGGTAGTCGCGAAAGTCCGTCGGCAACGGTGCCTCGAGTTCGACGCGTGCCTGCGTGATGGGATGCGCGAACGCCAGCTGAGCGGCATGCAGCATCACCCGCGGCGGGCGCCGCGGCAGCCGGCCATCCATCCGCCAGCCATAGGTTGAATCGCCGAGAATCGGATGCCCGAGCGCCTGCATGTGCACGCGGATCTGATGGGTGCGTCCCGTGTGGATGCGACACCGCAGCAGCGTGGCCGAGCGCGGGAACGTCTCCTCAACCTTCCAATCCGTGTGGGCAAAACGCCCGCTCTCCTCGTCCCTGGCCACCATCATCCGCGTGCGGTGGGTGTGATGCCGCGTGATGGGGAGCTTGATCGTCCCGCTGAGCAGCCGGGGCCGGCCCGCGACGAGCGCCAGGTAGGCCTTTTCCGTCTCGCGAGCCGCAAACGCGGCCGAAAGGCCGCGGTGCGCGGCATCGCTCTTGGCCACCACGATCACACCGCTGGTATCGCGGTCCAGCCGATGCACGATGCCGGGCCGCTCGACGCCGCCGATGCCGCTGAGCCGGCCGCGGCAGTGCGCCAGCAGCGCGTGCACCAGCGTGTCCTCCCCTGTGCCGGCCCCGGGGTGCACGACCATCCCCGGCGGTTTGTTGACGGCCACCAGGTGCTCGTCCTCGAAGAGGATGTCGAGGGAGATCTCGACCGGGACCAGCTCCGCGGGGCGCGGCGGCGGCACGTCGTAGACCAGCACGTCCCCCGCCGAGACGCGGCGGTTTTTCGCGATCGGCCTGCCGCCCAGCCGCACCCGCTCCTCGTCGAAGAGCCGCTGCACCGCCGCCCGGCTCATCTCGGGCAGCGCTTCGCAGAGGATCTTGTCGGCGCGCGCCTTCGCCACTCCCTCCGGCACGACGAGCCGGCGCGGCTCTTCCGTATCCATGTTTTCGCTCGTCACCGTGCGGAATCCGTCATCCCCCGGGCTCACTCGAGCGCGGCCTCGATGCGCGCCAGCTCATCGAGGAAACCGGCCCGAGTCGCCTCATCGACGAGGGCGACCTCGAAGCCATTGCGGGCGATGCGCACCAGCTCGCGGCGGGTAAAGCCGAGGTCCATCGCCAGCGCGGCATACTCCTCGGACAAGGTGTTGCCGAAGGAGAAGGGATCGTCCGTGCTCACCGTGCAGCGGATGCCCGCGTCGAAGAGCTGGCGGATCGGATGCTCGCGCATGGACGGGACGACCGCGAGCTTCACATTGCTGATGGGACACACGTCGCAGGTGATGTTGTTCTGCCGCAGCAGTTCGACCACCTGCGGATCCTCGATCGAGCGCACGCCGTGCTGGACCCGGTGGACGCCGAGAACCTCCACCGCCTCGCGGACATTGGCGGCACCGCCGAACTCTCCCGCGTGCGCCTTGGTCTCCTTGCCCGCTTCGCGGATGCGCCGCCAGACGCGGGCCGTCCATGGCTGCAGGGCCCAGGTTTCCACGCCGTGCAGGTCCACGCCGGCGAGGTGTTTCCACTCGCCGAGGCGGTCGATCACCGGCGCCAGCTCCGGCGTGTAGTCCGTGCGCAGCATGCCGACGAAGACCCGCACGATCATGCCCTCCGGCGCAGCCGTGCGGATGGCCTCGACGATCGCCTCGCCGTCCGCATGGATGAACTGCGTGACCGGCAGGTGAAAGCTCGTCTCGACGTAGCGGACATTCTGCTTCGCCAGCCCTTCGAAGATCACGCGGGCCGCCTCGTGATAACGCTCCGGACTCGTGAACCAGAGCAACGCATGATCGATGAGGATCTTCTCGAAGGTCGGGAAGTCCGCGTAGCGGTAGTCGTCCGCCCACCACGGCGGCGTGGTGTCGGGAAACTTGTCCGGGGCCACGCGGCGCAGCAGCTCCAGCGGGAGCGCGCCCTCGATGTGCAGGTGGGTCTCTGTCTTGGGCAGCGACTGGATGAAGGCCGCGAGCGAAGGATCGGGTGCGTAGGGCATCGCGCGGAAGCAGACGGATCAATCCTCGTCGCCGAGGAGGTAGCCGGGATTGAGCTTTTGCAGCGACCTGGGCACGAAGAGGCCATCCTTGCGGATGAGTTTGCCGTCGAACCAGATCTCGCCGCCACCGTAGTCCTTGCGCTGGATGCAGACGATGTCCCAGTGCACCTGCGATTTGTTGCCGTTGCCGCAGTGTTCGTAGGCCTGGCCCGGAGTGAAGTGGAAGGAACCGGCGATCTTCTCGTCGAAGAGCGTGTCGCGGATCGGGTGCAGCAGGTGGGGGTTGAAGCCGAGCGCGAACTCGCCGACATAGCGGGCGCCCTCGTCGGAATCGAGGATCTCGTTCATCCGCCTGGTGTTGCTCGAGGTCGCTTCGACGATGCGCCCCTTCTCGAAGACGAAGCGTATGTTGTCAAAGGATACGCCCTGATAAACGGCCGGGCAGTTGTATTGGATCACGCCTTCGACGCTCTCTTTCACCGGGCAGCTGTAGACCTCGCCGTCGGGGATGTTGCGGTCGCCGCCGCAGGGCACCGCGCCGATGCCCTTGATCGAGAAGCGCAGATCCGTACCCGGTCCCTTGATATGCACCTGGTCGGTTTTTTCCATGAGCCTGACGAGGGCGCGCATGCCCGGGCGCATGCGTGAGTAGTCGAGTGTGCAGACGCGGAAGTAGAGGTCTTCGAAGGCCTCGGTGCTCATCATCGCGGACTGCGCCATCGAGGGCGACGGCCAGCGGAGCACGACCCATTTCGTCTTGTTGACGCGCCAGTCCTGAACCGGGCGCATGATCTTCATGGCGAGCTGCATGCGCCGGGCGGGGACGTCGGAGGACTCGAACATGTTGTCGGCGCCCCGGATCGCGATGTAGGCGTCCATTTTTTTCATGCGCGCCATTTCGAGGTCGGCGAGGAGGCTGTATTGATCCTCGGTCGCGCCGAGCAGCAGCTCCCGCGTCACGCGCGAGCGGGCGATGTTGACATAGGGGATGGCGCCGCGGCGCCGAACCGTGCGCACGAGAGCGACGACCATCTCGTCCGGGATGTCCCAGGCATCGATGAGGACGCGCTCGCCGCGCTTGAGTTTCGTGGAGTGCCCCGTCAGCACGTCGGCCAACTTCGCGTATCGTGGATCTGTCATGAAACACTCATGCGGCGAAGATGGCGGTTTTTCCAACCAAAAGGCCCCGGGCAGCCGCCATCGCGGCAAGGGCGTCGCGGCCGGCCCGGTCAGCGTCGGCGGGCGAGTGCGACGAACTCATCGGGCTCGGGCGCGGCAGCCGAAAACCGGTGGCGGCGGCCGCCGAGGGCGAACTCGAGGCTGATGGAGGCCGCGTGAAGAAAGAGCCGGTCAGTGCCGAGGCGGCGGCCGAGGTCCCGGT
The DNA here is from genome assembly GCA_003694825.1 of Verrucomicrobiota bacterium. Lineage (GTDB taxonomy): Bacteria > Verrucomicrobiota > Verrucomicrobiia > Opitutales > Opitutaceae > J108. The sequence continues at coordinate 9,960 of RFJS01000023.1, forward strand.
TGAGCCGGAAGTTTCCGTAGGTCTGGTCGCCGAGGATCGGGATCTGGCGTCGCGCACATTGGAAGCGCAGTTGGTGGGTGCGTCCGGTGCGGGGTTCGAGCGCGACCACGGCCAGCGCCGGCGGGCCCGGGATCAGGCGGATGAGGCGCATGGCGGTTATGGCGGTCACGCCGCCGCCCGAGGCCGCCCGCACCTGTCCCCTGCCCCTTTTCACGGCCATCGTATCGCGCCATTCGGCACGGCGCTCGCGGGGATGCCCGGCGACGATGGCGAGGTATTTTTTCTGCGTCGTGCGCGCCTTGAAGGCGGCCTTCGCGGCCTCGGCGACGGCGGGATCCGCGGCGAGGAGGAGCACACCGGAGGTGGCTGAATCGAGCCGGTGCAGCAGCCAGAGCCGCCGCTCGGCGCCATCCGGTCCGCTCCACCGGTAGCATTGCGCCCGCTCATCGTAGTCGGCCGCGACGACAGCGCGCGCTTTTTCCCCGGGGCGGTTCGGATGGGAAAGGATGCCGGCGGGCTTGTCGACGGCGATCAGGCCGCAAGGGTCCATCCGCAGGACGGTGACGTCCGGGCCAAAGGGGATTTCGCGGGGATCGCTGATCATCGTCGGAGTGCCGCGCGCGCTGCCGCTCACCAGTAGTAGAAGGCGAACGTGATCGTTTGGGACTCGCCCAGCACGTCGACCATCTCTTTCGGCCAGACGCCGTAGGGCTGTCCCTGCTCGATGGCGGAACGCGCCAGCAGGATGCCGAGCGCCTTCGCGGTGGAGTCGACGACGACGAGGTCCTCGATGGTGCCGTCGCGGGTGATCTTAAACTCGAGGACGACGCGCACGGAGGTCTCGCCATAGGAACGCGAGGCGACCATGGCGTTCCACCGCTGGCTGACGGCTTCGATCATGCGCTCGAGGTAGTCGCCGAACTCGGAGAACTTCGCATCGACGGCGATGCGCCCGACCTGGGAGACGCCGAGCGGCTGGTTGCGAATGGGGCCGGGGGTGGCCCGCGGCAGGCGCGGCCGCGGCGCGGGGCTGGCGCGGTTGGGCACGACCGGCGCGGTGAAGACCGGCGGGCGGTCGTCGTCGGAATCGGTTTCCTCACCGAGGATCTGCTCGTCGACAGGGCTCGGGTTTTCCGAAGCCTCCGCGATGGAGGAGCCGGCCCCTTCGTCGTCGACGGGCTCGTCTTCCTCGAAGCCCGGGAGCGGATCCTTGCGCGCGGGGTTGGAAGGATCGACCATCTCGGGGGAGGCGGGGCTTTCCTGCGCCGGCACGGCGGTGATGGGCGGATTCAGTTCGCCGGCGATGGGTTTGGCCGCCTCGTGGTCCTCACCCTCCGTGGCCGGCGTGTGGTCCGGCGAAAGTTCCTCGGGCATTTCCTCCTGAGCGGCCTGCTGGTTGCGGGCGGAGAAAGTGTCGGCCTCGTCGGGTTCGTTGTCCGGGGCTTCCTGGTTGGTTTCGACGAAACGGGGCTCGGGCTCCTCTTCCGGTGGCTCCTCGAGAAGGATGTCGATCGGCTCGTTGACGCGCTCCATTTCCTCGAGATCGAGTTGGAGAAGCGATCGGGGAATGCCCAGGACGAAGAGGAGATGAAAGAGCACCGTGCCGATGAGGCCGACGGCGATGGACTGCCCGCTCGGACGCCGGCCGCCGAACGGGGAGAAAAAGGGCGGCGGCGCCTTCTTCTTTTCCGGGTTCACCGGCGTGTGCGGCTGAAGATGCGCGGGCATGTGGCGGGATCAATGTGTCAGGAGGCCATGGCGGGTCAAAAGCTCTCTGGTCGCCTCCAGCGGAAGACCCACGATGTTGGTAAAGGATCCCTCCCAGCGCTCGATGATGAGCTCGCCGTGGTCCTGGATGCCGTAGGCCCCGGCCTTGTCCAGCGGCGAGGCCACCGCGAGGTAGCGCTCGATGGCGGCATCGTCGAGCGCCTTGAAGACGACCTTGCTTTCGACGCCGAGGTCTTCGCGAAGACCTTTCCGCTCATGGCGCAGCGCGAGCCCGGTGAAGACGGCGTGTGCCCGGCCCGAGAGACGACGGAGCATGCGCCGGGCCTCCTCGAGGTCCGCCGGCTTGTGCAACACGCAGCCATCGAGATAGACGGTGGTGTCGGCGCCGAGCACGAAACTGTCGGGATGGCGGGTCGCGACCCAGTCGGCCTTCAGGGCGGCGTTGTGGCGCACCATCGCCTGCGGGTCAGCGCGCTCCGGCTCATGCTCCTCCACCTCCGCCGGCTCCACGATGAAGGTGATTCCCAGGCTCGCCAGCAGCTCACGTCGCCGGGGCGAGGCGGAAGCGAGGATGAGCCTCGGGGCCGCCCCGACATCCTCGGGCGGATTTTCGGGCGTTTTGTTCACGGGAGCGGGATTGGTGGGCATTGCCTCCACCTGCGCAACGGGAAACCGCGGCGGGCGGGAGCCGGCTTTGGCGGGGCGTGTTGCCCATCCGCGGCGCGGCCGCGGCGAGCCAGTCGCAGGGTGTCAGTCCTCCCCGAAACCGCGATTGATAGAATAAATCTTCGATCCGCTGGCTTTTTCGAACGTCCCGCGAACCTTATGGCCATGAAAATGAGCGTTTCTTTCGACCCGGTGGCTTTCTTTGTCCGGTTGGAAGTCATCGGAGAGCTCAACCCCACGACGGTTCGCGCCTTTTTCGCTCGGATGGGCAAGGCGGCACAGGAGCATCGCTGCGGCCGCATCCTCACCGACTTGCAGCGGGCCCGGATCGCCGCTGACCCGGTCGATATTTTCTCGACCGTCGGCGATCTCGAGGAACTCGGCGTGCGCAGGACGTTTCGCCGAGCCATTGTCATCTCTCGCGATCACGCCGACTACGCGTTCTGGGAGACGGCCTGTCGCAATCGCGGCTTTCACGGGGTGCAGGTCTTCACGGACGGCGAGGCCGCCCGGGCCTGGCTGCTGACTCAGCCGCGCGACACGGGCTTTTCCGATCGCGACGCGAACCAGGCCGGCACCGATTCGGCTTCGCAAGCGTTCGTCACCGCCAGGGGTCCGCGCTGAGAGCGGGACTGGAACGCCCGGGGGCTGCCGCTGCCGCGGCAGCCGACGCCCGCGACAGGATTCGCACGCCTCGGTCGCACTCCAACCCACCCCTCAAAAAAGAAAGGCCACGCCGCAAAAGCGTGGCCCGCAACGGAAGGGCGACAAACGGTGAACCGCGGTCCCATCACACCTCGCGCAGCCGGCCGGACGCCTTTTCCTCGAGGAACGAGGCGTAGGCCCGCCGGATGCCCTCATCGAGGTCGATCTTCGCCTTCCAGCCGAGGGCGGTGAGCCGGCTCACGTCCATGAGCTTGCGCGGCGTGCCGTCGGGCTTGGAGGTATCCCAGACGATGCGGCCCTCGTAGCCGATGATCCGGGCGACCTTTTCGGCGAATTCGCGGATGGAGATATCCGTGCCGGTGCCGACGTTCACCCAGTCCGGCGGGTTGTCGATCTGCAGCAGGAAAAAGATCGCGTCGGCGAGGTCGTCGACGTGGAGGAACTCGCGCCGCGGCGATCCCGTGCCCCAGCAGACCACCTCGTCCAGCCCCTGCTCCTTCGCCTCGTGGAACTTGCGCAGAAAGGCGGGAAACACGTGGGAGTTCTGCGGGTGATAGTTGTCGCCCGGGCCATAGAGGTTCGTCGGCATGGCCGAATGAAAGAGCACGCCGTGCTGGCGCCGGAAGAACTGGCAGAGCTTCAGCCCCGCGATCTTGGCGATGGCGTAGGCCTCGTTCGTCGGCTCGAGCGGACTGGTGAGCAGGCAGTCCTCCGGCATGGGCTGCGGGGCGTGCTTCGGGTAGATGCACGAGCTGCCGAGGAAGAGCAGCCGCTGGACACCGGAGCGATGGGCCGCCTGCACGCAATTGAGCGCGATGGCGAGGTTGTCGGCGATGAAGTCCGCCGGATAGGTATTGTTGGCAAGGATACCACCGACCTTCGCCGCCGCCACGAACACGACCTCGGGACGGTTTTTCTCAAACCATGCGAAGGTCTGCTGCTGGTTGCACAGATCCAGCTCGGCGCGGTCGGGCATGAGGATGTTGTTGAACCCCTCGGCCCGGAGTTTCCTGACAAACGCAGAGCCGACCATCCCGCGATGGCCGGCGACGTAGACGCGAGTGTCCTTGTTCATCCCTGGTAGGTTGGCGGAGCGAAAGGCGTTTTCAATTCCGCGACGGCCTTCTCGTGCTCGGCGAGCTTGAGGTCGTGCTCGACCATGATGCGCACGAGATCCTTGAACTTCACCTTCGGCTCCCAGCCGAGCTGCTTCTTGGCCTTGGCGGGGTCGCCGACGAGCAGGTCCACCTCGGCGGGACGCTCGTAGCGCTTGTCGTATTTGACGTATTTCTCCCAGTCGAGGCCGAGCAACTGGAACGCCTCCTGGCAGAACTCGCGCACCGTATGCGTCTCGCCGGTGGCCACGACGTAGTCGTCGGGGTTGTCCTGCTGGAGCATGAGCCACATCATTTCGACATACTCCTTGGCGTAGCCCCAGTCGCGCTTGGCGTCGAGGTTGCCGAGGTAGAGTTCGTTCTGCAGGCCCACCTTGATGCGGGTGGCGGCGCGGGTGATCTTGCGCGTGACGAAGGTTTCGCCGCGCCGCTCGCTCTCGTGATTGAAGAGGATGCCGTTGGAGGCGTGCAGATTGTAGGACTCGCGATAGTTCACCGTCAGCCAGTAGGCGTAGACCTTGGCGCAGGCGTAGGGCGAGCGCGGCCAGAACGGCGTCTTTTCGGTCTGGGGGACTTCCTGGACCTTGCCGAACATTTCCGAGGAGGACGCCTGGTAGAAGCGCACTTTCTCGACCAGGCCGGCCTCGCGGATCGCCTCGAGGATGCGCACCGCCCCGGTGCCGGTGACATCACCGGTGTATTCAGGCACGTCGAAGGAGACGCGCACGTGGCTCTGGGCTCCCAGATTGTAGATTTCGTCCGGCTGCAGATCGTAGAGCAGCTTTACCATGGCGACGGAGTCCGCGAGGTCTCCGTAGTGGAGGAAGAGCCGCACGCCGTTGACGTGCGGATCGCGATACAGGTGATCGATACGGCCGGTGTTGAAGGTGGAGGCACGGCGAACGATGCCGTGAACTTCATAGCCCTTTTGCAAAAGCAGTTCTGCAAGAAAAGACCCGTCCTGTCCGGTAATACCGGTAATGAGTGCGCGCTTCATATTAGAGTTGTTGTGCTTCCTTGGAGTTAGATTGCTAACGGTGCCCGGGGTGGTTTCCCTAAACCGTTTTTCCCGGGAAGGAAGGGAAAACCACCACGCATCCCGGGATCTTTCACACAAATGAAGGTTGTCCTCATCGCTGTCACTTCACTTGACGGACGCATCACGCCGCCCGGCCAATCGGGTCCGGGCTTCGCCTCGGCGGCGGACCAGGCGTGGTTTCCCGCCTGCCTGCGCCACTTCGATTGCTCGGTGATGGGGCGTGCCACCTGGGAACAGATCCCCCGCGAGCCGGGCGCGCCGGCCGCGCACGCCGCCCGTCTGCGCATGGTCATGACGCGAACGCCCGAAGCCCATGCCGCCCGGGCCCGGCCGGGGGCGCTCGAGTTTTCCGACGCCGCGCCGGCGGACATCGTCGGTGCGCTCGCCGGCCGGGGCTTTGCCCGCTGCGCCCTGCTCGGCGGCGGGCAGATCTACCGGGCCTTTCTCGATGCCGGGCTGGTCGACGCCCTGTGGCTGACGCTCGAACCGGTGGTGCTCGGCGGCGGCACTCCGCTCGCCGACGGTCCGGTGCGAAACGGCCGCTTCCGCCTCGTGGAGACACGTGCCCTGTCGGCGGATACGCTCCTGCTCAACTACCGGCGCCCCGATGCCGCCGCAGTGCCGCTCCCCTCTCCCGACACCCTGTCATGAAAGGCCGCACCCATTGGATCCGCTACGTCCCCTACGGCCTCGCCTGGACCCTGGGGGTGACCGCCGCCGGGGCCCTCGTCGGCGCCGTCGCCGTGCCGCTGGCCGGTGTGCTGATCGGCAGCGAAAAAACAGTCGCGGAAATGGCCCTGGCCGGGGCGCGCAATCTGGGTTTTCTCTCTTTCGTGTGGGCGCCCGGCCTCGGTATCGTCATGGCCTTTCATCGCGCCTTTCGGGACCGGCAAAGGCAGGACGCCCCATCGAGGCGCTCCTGATCTCCGCGCGGAAGCGGCTACTCGACGGCCGGCTTTGCCGGTTGCGCTCCGGCCAGCTCGCGCACGAACCGCTCCAGCAGGCCATCGAGCGCCTGCAGAACCGTATCGGGCCCGTTGGCGATGCCGATCGCGGACCGCGACCAGGTGGTCGCCGGAATCGTCGCGAGCCCGGAGAGCGTCCGCCGGGGAGTGACGATTTCGACAAGCTCGAGATCCACCGCGTAGAGGTGGCTCGGTCCGCGCACCCGGGCGAGGCGGATGGTCACCCGGAGTTCGGGCACCCCCGGTTGCGGCCGGGCGACAAGGCGTACGCCGCTCCCCGCCAGGGCCGCCTGCATTCGCTCGCGACACGCCTCCGCCTCCAGGCCGAAACCGGCAGCGGCATCCGGCAGCGGCCGCACGCCGACGGAAACGGCGGGAAGGTCCTGCAGCACGCTCATCGAGAGCGGCACCTGGGCCGGGGCCCGCCCCATGCCCGGCACTCCACCCGCCGCAGCGAAGGCCGCTAAGACGAGAAGCCACACCGCCGGTCTGCGCCGACGGCGCCGGAGGATCCGATAGAAATCAGAGGTGGTCAGCTGCATCGCCGGCTCCTTTCCGGGCGCGTTGGCGGGCGGGCCCGCGCGGCCGCCCCAGTTTCGACGGTTTGAAGCGAAACGCCGGCTGCGCCTGCTCCCGGGCGATCACGGCGCAATGCCGCACGATCCGGTCCATCGTGGCGAGAAATTCGCTGCACGCGAGGGCGGCCTGTGGCTCGATCCGGTGCTCGGCGAGGCGCTCCTCGAGGCGTTCCCGCAGCGGCTGCGTTTCCTCGCGGTAGCGTTCGCGCTCGGCGAGAACCGTCGCCGCGGCCGAAGCGAAATCATGCGGTTCGGTCCGCAGGGTGGCACTGAGCCGCTCGACGACCCGGTGCGCTTTTTCGGCGATCGACCGCACATCGGCGGCGGTATCCGGATCCAGCTCGGCGAGGGAATGAACCCCCTCCCCGGCCGCCAGCACGGCGAGGCTCTCGATATGGTCGCTGATCCGCTCGATCTCGATGATGCAGCGGTTCAGGGACTGGGCGAGAAACGCCTGCCGCCGCGAAAGGTAGCCGCGGGCCAGCGCGGCGAGAAAGGCGCGGACACTGGTCTTGATTTCGTCGACCGCCCCCTCGTTGAGGCGCACGCGGCGCAGGAATTTAGCCTCGCCACCATCGAGCCTCGCCATGACGAGCCCGAAACTCTCGCGGCACAGCTCGGCGCTGCGGCCGATCTCGTGCAGAGTCGCCACAAGCGCGTCCTCGGGCGTGTCGAGCAGTTCGGGCGCGAGGAAACTCCCGGCCGGCTCCGGCGCCCGCGGGAAGAAGACGCGCTCGAGCAATCGCGCGTAGGCCTCGGTAAACGGCAGAAACGCCGCCGCCGCGATGACCATGATCGCGGTGTGCGTATTGGCGATCTGCCGGACGATGTCTGGGCTGGACTGCTCCAGCAGCGGGATCAGCGCCCCGGCCGCGACGATGCCGAAGGCCGCGTTGGCGATGTTGAACGCGGTGTTGCCCAGCGCCGCCCGCCGGGCGCTCGCCACCGTGCCGATCGAGGCGATCAGCCCGGTCACCGACGTGCCGATGTGCGCCCCGAGGACGATGGGATACGCCTGGGTCAGGGACGTGATGACGCCGGACCCTGCCAGGACGAAGGTCATGCCGATCACCGCGCCGCTGCTCTGCACGATGCCGGTGATGGCCGCGGCGACGAGCACGCCGAACACGAGCCCCGTCCAGGTCGAGCCGTCGATGGCGGCCAGATACGGGGCAAGCGCGTCGCGATAGGGAGCGATGGCGCCGCCGCTGATCTTCATGCCCAGAAACAGCAGGCCGAAGCCGAGCACGGCGCGGCCGGCGGTCTTCACTTTCGGGGTCGGGCCGAAGAGGTAGCCGATGCCGCCGACCGCCACCGCCGCGAGGGCGTAGTCGGTCAGCCGCAGCGACACGAGCTGCATGGAAAGCGTGGTGCCGACGTTGGCGCCGAACAGAAGCGGCAACGCCCCCGCCAGGCTGAGCAGACCGGCGTTGAGAAACCCGATCACCAGCACCGACGCGGCGCTGCTGTGCGCGAGCGCGCCAAAGGCCGTGCCGAGAAACAGCCCGCGCAGGCGCGACTTTGTCGCCGCCGTCAACCACGCCCGGAGCCGGTCCCCCGCCAGCTCGCGCAACGCGCGGCTCAGCCACTGCATCCCGACGAGAAACAGGGCCACCCCGCCGAGCACCTCTGCGACGACAAACCAGTTCACCCGGTGATCCAACGATGATTCTGCAAGCGGGAACAACTGTATAGTCCCGCGCGCCCGCCGCGGGGCTCCCGCCTCCCCTCTGTCCCCGCCCCGCTCAGTGCGGGGCCGATTCGCCCGCCCGAAGACGGGTAGGAGGCCGGCTCCACCCCCGGCCGCCCGGGGGCCGAAAAACACGACGGCAGCGGCGCCTTCCAGCGCCACTGCCGCCAAAGCGATACGATCGCCCTGCCCCGGCGACATCCGGCGCGCAACCAATCGGCGCGCCGGGACGTTCACCGGCGGCGGGGCCGGTCAGCCCTCCTTGTGCAGGGAGAGGACGTAAGCGACGAGAGCGTCGAGATCCTCGCCGGTGATGTCGGGACGGGCGACCATGAGCATGCTGCCGCCGTAGGCCGCGGCTCCCTTGCTGATGATGTTGGCGATGTCCTTCGCCGTGCCGGTCTTGCCGTCGCCGTCGGTGTCATACTTGTAGTCGCCTGCGGCGAAGTTGCGCGGCTTCGGATTGAGAGCGGCGGCGGCGGCGCCATCGCCCTTGCCTTCCGGACCGTGACACGAGGCGCACGCGCCGCGTGTATCATAGATTTCCTTGCCCTTGGCGAGCTGTTCGTCACTGGCCTGCGCGGTCAGCGTCAGGGCCGCGAGGGCCGCGATGGATGCGATCCACTTCATATCGGTTGCTGGGTTTGGGACAGGTTTCCCCCCTCTTGTTCGACAATGCCCGGGGGTTCGGGCGGTTTACAGGGCACGACGATAAGCACCTCTACCCGCCAGCGAAAACCAAATTGTTCGGCGATCCACCGCCGTCGCGCCGCCCGGGCGGCAGGCGGTCACTCGGATCCGGATACGGGCGGGACGGACGCCGTCACCTGCGGCACCGGTTCAGCGCACGTTCGGATAGCTGCCGAGCCACTTGACGAACGGACAGCGCTGCTCGAGCTCGGCGATGGCCTCCTTCAGCGGCGGGTCCTCGTGGTGTCCGATGACGTCGATGAAGAAATAATAGTCCCACGCGCGGCGCCGGCTGGGGCGCGACTCGATCTTGGTGAGATTGAGGGCGCGCTTGTTGAACGGCTCGAG
>RFJS01000212.1 GCA_003694825.1 Verrucomicrobiota bacterium
CGCGTGTCGTAGTCGATGACGAAACCGAGGTCGCGATCGAGGATGGTCACTTTGTTCAGGCGACTGTCGCCGATGAAGAGCTGGCCGCGCCCGGCGTCGATATGCACCATCGAGGTCACCGGCGCCTGCGGCCGGTAGAGGTGGTTTTTCGGCTCGAAGAGCGGCAGGCCGATCTGCATCGGCGGCTGCGGCGGCTGCGGCAGCGGCTCTTCGGGCGCGTTCACGAGGTAGTATGCACGAAGGGCCTCCCAGTCTTCGGGGGCGAGCATCGGCCGCGGCGGCTTCAGGTTGGCCCGCTCGACGAGGAGCTTGCGGGCGTTGATGACCTGCATTTCCACGGGATTGTCGGCATCGAGGTGGCTGAAGTCCTCAATACCCATCCGCAAACCCATGTAGGTGAGAAGAAAGTTCCAGCTCTTCTTCGTGAGCAGGTCCGGCGGCGTAAAATCGTGGCAGGCGATGCAGTAGGCCCGGGCGAGCTGTTCACCGCGCGAGGTGTCCACGGGCGGCGTCTCAGGTTTGTCACGACGGCCGCAACCGGCCAGCGATCCGGCGGCCAGCAACACCGCCGTCACCGTGCGGCAACGTTTCAAAAATGTCCGGGGAGCCATCGGTGGTCGAAGGAAGCAAAAAAAAACGCCCGCAGGCGAGCCTGCGGGCGTTCCCGACTTACTACGAATACAACCCGAAGATCAGAAGTCGAAGGTGGTGGTGAATGCCCAGCGCTTCTCGGGGGCCGCACGGATGATGGCGACCTGACCGTCCGGATTCGTCGTCACCTCCATCGGATCGTCGTCACCGATGAAGTTGTAGAGGTTGAGCTGGAACTTCACGCCAACCTTGTCGTCGAACATCCGGGTCCGGTAGCTGAACCAGAGGTCCCCGTAGAGGTCACTGGTGCCATAGAACGGATTCGAGAGCACCGGGACGAGCAGACCGTCCTCGTTGCGCTCAAGCGGATAACCGGTCGACACCTTGTCCTGCCAGCGGATGGCGCCGCCGAAACCGAGGCCCTTGAAGCGGCCTTCCTGGATGGTGTAGTTGGTCACCGCGTTGAAGCGCCACTTGCGCAGCTCGGTGCTGACGGTGCCTTCCTTCGAGGCCGCGCCGCGCAGCGGGGCGAGGGTCTCGTTGGTCCAGCGATCGCCGATACGCGTGGTATCGCGCGGGCCACCTTCATAGATGCCCCACAGGCCGGTGGCCTTCAGGCGCTCGGTAACATACTCGGCGAAGGGGAAGAGTTCCTTCAGACCATTGGAGAAGATCGCCTCGGTCTTGGACGCGTTGAAGGTGAGGCGCCAGCTCTTGCTGATGTTGAACACGGACTCGACTTCGAAGCCCTCGGAGACGACATCGGCCACGGAGGTGAGGCCCGGGATGTTCTCGGACGCGAGCGACTGCGTGCCGAGTTCGCCCTCGACGCGCATGTTGAGCGCGGCCTTGGTCGCCTCGGGGAACACGTCGTTGATGAGCGTGTTGATCACCTCGTCGTAGGACTTGAACGGACCGATGGCGGTCGGATCATACTCGAACGGATAGCCGTCCTGATTCGGATCGCCGTAGGGGATGTCCTCGAACTTGATGTACTTCTTGTCGAAGTCCGGATCGTTCGGATCGGCATCCGGCGGCGGGATCGAAGCGTTCTTGGCATTGACCCAGCGCTGGGCGAAGCCACGCGGCCAGAGGAACATCCAGAGGTTCCGCATGTTCGGGTTCGTGATCGCCTTGCTGCTGGTCTCATACCAGTTGAAGCGGAACGAGGCCCGGTTATCGAGGAGGTTGACCGTGAAGCCATACTCCGTGGTCTCGCCGTTCGGGGACGGCCAGACTTCGTTGTAGATGCTGCGGCGCACACTGGCCGGATTGAAGTTCTCCGACTCGGAGTAGTGCAGGCTGAAGGTCGGGTTCAGCGGCAGGTTGCGAGTGAAGCGGGCCGGGATGTGGAAGACAGCCTGCTTCGTGGCGGTGTCGCCGGACTCGTCGAGCACGGGCGCGCCGTCATTCTTCCAGTTCTCCCAGGACTCCTCGACCAGGTAGGACTGATCGGGAAGCTTGATGGGATCGATCTGCCAGGTCGCGGCGCTGTCACGACGCAGACCATACGTGAGGATCAGGCTGTTCTCGAAGAACCGGCCCTGCCAGGTGAAGCCCTTGGAGGTGATCTCCTGCAGGGAGCGGCCCGGCCACAGGGCAAGGCTGCGCACGCGCAGTTCACCACGGCGGATTTCGCCGCTGTCACCATCACGGTACTCGATCGGATAGAAGTCGCCGACCTTCGGCAGCTTCAGCTTCAGCGGGGTGTCTTAGAGACGGACCTCGGACGGGCTGTTGGCGTTCCACTGGCCGTCACCGACGTAGGCCCACCCGAAGATGCGGCCACCCCAGCTGCCGGCGAGCTGACCGATGTTCTTGGTCATGGTCTTGTCGTGGGAGGTATCCCAGGACAGGCCATCGGAGAAGTTCCAGGTGTCATTCTCCCACTCCGAGTAGAGAGCCGTGACAGTGTGGCGGCCGAGATACTTCAGGAAGCCTTCCTTCTCGGTGAGGTCGAGATCGTAGAAGGCGGTGACGCGCTTGGTGACACGGTCATTCCAGGTCTTGGCCACCGGGTCGTACTGGCCGGTCATGAAGGGACGGCCGAGGTTCGGATTGGGCAGGCCGTTGGTGAGCCACTTGCCCGTGTCGATCTTCACACCGGCGTAGGTATGGCGACCCCACGGGAAGAAACGCTCATTGTAGTAGGACTGCTTGTCGTAGGCGATCTCGATACCGGCCTTCTTGTCGAAGAAGGTCTGCTCGAGGGTGATGTTGCGGGCGTCGAACTTGTGGTCCGAATACTGCGCCTCACCCTGCAGAAGGACCTTTTCGTAATCGAGGACGTTGCGGTCCATGATCACGTGATCCTTGAAGCCGTTGCCGTAGTAGCGGAAGCCACCGGCCTAGCTGGTGGAGAAGGTGGCCCACCAACCCGGAGTCGTGCGGCCGTCGGGGAGCGTGATCTTGCCGCCCGCACCGTAGATGGCGGCGAGATCCTCCTTGCCCGGCTCGGTGAAGCCGATGTTGGCGCCACCACGCGGGTTGGAGAAGATAAGAGCCTTCGAGCCCCAGAGCTCGGGCTGCGACATGTGCTTGTAGCCCGGGGTGTCCTGGCTGCGGTCGACCTGGTCGATGACCCACTTGTAGGCGTAGTCTTCACGCCAGTTGTCGGGCCAGCTGTTGTTCGGCTTTTTTCCGGTGATCTCGTCGGCCTCGACGGATCCCGGCGGCTCGAACCAGTAGGAGAAGTTGTCCTTCGGCGGGATCGGATCCGGCGGCGTGCCGCGCACGTTGGCGTTTTCGTAGCTGCCGCGGATGATCGTCTCATCCAGCCAATCGACGCCCTTGTTCTCGAAGAGGACACCTTTGACCGCGAGGTAGTAGCGGGTGTCGCGCTCGTAGGTCGGCTTCTGGCGATACGTGATATCCTCGTGCATCGCGTTGAAGCGGACCGCGAGACGATCTTCGATGAGATCGCGATTGACGTCGAGGGTGCCGCGATAGGTCTTGTTGGAACCGATACGCGCCGAGATCTGCGTGATCTCCTTGCCGATGACCGCCTTCTTCAGCGTGGTGTCGACGATACCGCCGGGCTCACCAATACCGAAGAGGATCGAGTTCGGACCGCGGCTGATGGTGACGGCTTCGATGTTGTAGCCGTCGAAGCCCATGCGGGTCAGGAAGAAGTCACGCGTGGACGACGCGTGGCTGAGACCGCGCACACGGTTGTTGCCGGTGATGTCGGCACGCGCCTGGTTGTTGGCGTTGACATCGCCCGCGGCCGCACCGGGACCGGCGAAGTTACCGTAGGCGCCGCCGACTTCCGTAGAGGTCGTGTAGACCAGGAGGTCCGCCAGGCTGGTCGTGCCCGTGTCCTCCATGAAGTCTTTCGTCACTACGGTAATGGCTGAACCGACATCCTTCAGATCGGTCTTGATACGCGTGCCGGCCAAAGTGCTGAGGGCCTGGTAGCCCGTCTGCTCTTCAGCCGTGATGGTAAACGGGCTGAGCTCGACGATATCCTCTTCTTCCTCGTCGGCCCCGCCCGGAGCAGGCGCAGTGGCCTGCGCGTAGCCGGAAACGGCAATTGCCATCGCGCCAAGCGATGACACGGCAGTTCGCCAGAACGGCGACTGCCGGTGGGTCAGGTAGGTCAATCTCATGGTGTGTTCGGTTCGGATTTCGGAAAACGCGCCATCCTGCCGAGTCGGGTCTCCGACAGGCGGGGTTTCAGCGCAGCGAGACCCCGACCGACAGACGACAAACGATGACCTGCCCGGGAGAAACGGGTTTTGTTCCAGCGGGGGAGGGGTCGGTTGCGATCCATCGGGGAGGGCCAAATCGCATGCTCACGGTTTCAACAGCCCCGCCCCTCTCCTGCAAAGCCTGTGCAATTTAATCTATTAAGAACGAAAACGCCATTCGCTGATGAAAAACGCCCGCCCGCGCCGGTGAATAGATTAAGGGCCCGGCAGGTCGCCCCGGACACCGCCTTCACCTTCGATGCGGCGCATCAAACCCCGAAAATCTACGCGTTTTCACCTGATGCAATTTACCCACCTCCCTGTTCTCGTGACGCTGGCCGCTTCCCTTCTGACTTCATCCGCCTCCGCACGCTACACGCCCGACTGGTCATTGCTGCGCGAGCACCACACGCCCGTCTCGATCGATGGGCTGAAATTCGGCATCTACTGCCACTGGGGAGCCCAGTCCGTCCTGGCCGCCTCCGACAACCCCGACATGACCTACCTCGAGGCGATCGATGCATGGAAGGGGGAAAAGTTCTCCGCCCGTGAATGGGTCGACCTCTTCCAGGCCGCCGGCGCGCAGTTCGCCGGCCCCGTCGCCTGGCACGGCAGCGGCTTTCTGCATTGGGACAGCGCCCTGACCGACTGGAACTCCGTCAAACGGGGTCCCGGCATCGATGTCGTGGGCGAACTCACCGCCGAGCTGCGCCGCCGCGGCATGCCCGTGCTCATGTCCTTTCACAACAATCGCTCGATCTGGGGGCGCATCTCCTGGTCCGACCCCACCGTGCTCGATCCGACCGGGGAAGCCGACTGCCCGCTCTACACGGCCAATGACGGGCGCCCCGCCGAAACCCTGCTGCAGGGCTGGTTCGATCGGATCACCGAGGCGATCGACAAATACCGCCCCGACATCATCTGGATGGACACCAGTTTCGGCGGCACCATCGTACCCGAGCTGCGGGGCCACGCCCTTCAGGGCCGTCTCCTTCCCGACGGCGACAACACCCTCGAGCGGGCCATCCGGGAGGATTATCAGCGCAAGCTCATCGCCCACTTCTTCAACCAGGGTATCCTCTGGGGCAAAGACGTCGAAATCGTCTACAAGTCCTTCGACATCCCGCCCGGCATCGGCATGCGCGACATCGAAAACGGCAGTCTCAAGGGCCTGCAATACGACCCGTGGATGGCCGACATCGACATGACCCACCACTACCAGTGGCCGCACATCTGGTTCCTCGACGACGCCAATCCCATGAAGGACGCCAATACGCTCGTGGACATGCTCGTCGACATCACCAGCAAAAACGGCCGCATGCTCCTCAATGTCCCGCCGCGCCCCGACGGCACATTCCGCGAGGACAGTGTGCGCGAACTGCTCGCCATCGGAGACTGGCTCCGCATCAACGGCGAAGCCATTTACGGCACCATCCCCTGGGTCTTCTTCGGCGAAGGCCCCAATGAGGTCATCCTCGAAGGCCATCACGCCCAGGGCAAGGATCGCGGCGCGCACATCGCCCGCTTCGACGCACGCGACATCCGCTTCACACAAAAAGGCAACGCCCTCTACGCCATCCTCCTCGGCTGGCCCGGCGACGGCGCGACAGTCGCCATCCGCGCCCTCGGCGCGCTGGGAAGGCTCCACCCCGGCGACATCGAGTCCGTCTCCCTGCTCGGCTCCAGCGACACCCTCGAATGGACCCACACCGCCGACGCCCTTGAAGTCCGCTTCCCGACGACCAGGCCCTGCGACTTCGCCTACGCCCTGAAAATCGAGCGCCGCTGAAACGCCACCGCGCCGGCGGGGCCGCCCTCCCGGACAAAACTTCGATCTTCCGCACGTTTCAAAGATCGATTCGCCATCCCGTCCGGACCGGGCAACGTTGACGGACAAACCCTGAACCTGTCCGTATGTCCCTCATGCCCGTGCCCCCGCCAGCGGCCACCCTGCGTGCCGTCGGCACCTTCCTTCTCGCCCTCACACTCACCTCCGCGGCCGCGACCGCCGCCTTCGTCGACGTCGCCCCCGAAGCCGGTCTCGTCCGCGATCCCGCTCTCCGTCCCGAGGGGACACCGCCCCCCGGCGTCGACCCCTACGTCACCGGCAGCCCGCTCTGCGCCGCCGATCTCGACCGCGATGGCTGGACCGACCTGCTCGCCTGCCCCACCCCCTACGACCTGCGCGTCTTCATGAACCGGGGCGACGGCACCTTCGCCGACGAAGCCGCCGCCCGCGGCTTTGCCGGCATCGCCGACATCGCCGGCATCGCCGCCGGTGATCTCGACAACGACGGCGACACCGACGTCGTCCTCGTCCCGCGCCGCGGTCCCCGCTACTTCCTGCTCATCAACGACGGCACCGCCCACTTCACCGAACAGGCCGTCGAGCGCGGCGCCGACAGCACCGTCACCGGCGATCCCCACTTCGGCCAGAGCATCGCCCTCGTCGACTACGATCGCGACGGCTTTCTCGACATCCACATCACCGAATGGGGCGTCCCCGGCTCCGCCGACAGCCACCTCCACGCCACCCTCCTGCGCAATCGCGGCGCCGAAAAA
>RFJS01000213.1 GCA_003694825.1 Verrucomicrobiota bacterium
ACCCGCGACACCGGCACCGGGCTCGGCCTCTCCGTCGTCCACGGAATCATCGAACAGCATGGCGGCATGATTCGCGTGCGCAGCACTCCGGGCCGGGGAACGACCTTCGAGGTGTTCCTTCCCGAGCTCGCCAGCGAAACCCGTGCCGCGCCGCCGCGTTCCTCTGCATCCGATGACGGCCGCGAACAAACGCTTCTCGTCGCCGAGGACGATGCCGCCGTGCGCGCATTGCTGCGCCGCATCCTCTCCCGCGCCGGCTACCGCCTGATCCTCGCCTCCAACGGCCAGGAGGCCGTCGAGCTCTTCTCCGCCCACCGCGATGACATCGATGCCGCCGTATTCGATGTCATGATGCCGACCCTCAAGGGGCACGAGGCCCTCATGCGCATCCGGCAAACCCGTCCGGACCTGCCAGCCGTCCTGTTTTCCGGATACATGAAGGCCCTTGCGCTCAAGCCCGGGGAACTCGGCCCGCACACGCTGCTGCTCCGCAAACCGTTCAAGACCGAGGAATTCCTCGCCGCCATCGCCCGCCTCGTATCCTGACAACGGCCACAAGGCCCGCCACCGACCGCCGGGCGGCGGCAGCGCTCATCGAGGCGCCGAAGAGGATGGCTCCGTGTTTCGACCGTTGCGAAACAGCTTGCCCGCCAACACCGGCTCCAGCAGCCCCACCTGCCATGGCAGCAACACCTCGGCCGCCGCATCCGGTTCGCGGGCGATCTGGGCAATCTGGGCACGGGTCGCAATCAAGGTCGGATCGATCCCGAGCTTCTCAGCCTCGCGATCGCGATGATCCTTGAGCGCGTCCTGGCGGGAGAGTTCTCGTGCATTCAGCGGCGCCGGGCGCACCGAACGCTTCTCGCGTTTCGGCAAAGACGCGGGATCGCGCTTCGCGCCGCGCTCGAGCGCCTGCAACAATCCGCGCGCCCGCCCACGCTTCAGTCCGCGGGGCAGCGCCTCGTAGGCATCCCGCCAGTTGCCCTCGGCCACAGCCAGGCAAAGAGCCTTCAAATAGTCATTGGTCATGACCTTGAAGGGCGGCCGGTCCAGCCGCCTCGCCTCCGCATCCCGCCAGTGCCAGAGCTCATAAAGCGCCGCCACCGCCCGGGGCGGCCAGTCGCGCGACGGTCCGATCCGCCAGGCAAACGGATCCGCATCCGGGAAACCACCTGCCGCCACCTCGATCTGCAGCTGACACCGTTGCCGGTGCCATTCGCTGCGCCCGAGCCGTTCCAGCTCCGCCGCCATCGCTTCGTGCAGCCGATGCAGGTGCTTCACGTCGCGCGCCGCATAATCGAGCATCTTTTTCGAGAGCGGCCGCTTCGACCAGTCACTCTTCTGGCTGTCCTTGGGATGATGGATACCGAGGATCTCATCGAGCAACGACGAGAGCCCGATCCGGCTGCGCCCGAGCAACTGGGCCGCCAGCATGGTGTCAAAGACCTCGCGCGGCTTGAACCGCGAGTGCTCCCACAAAAGCCGCAGATCGAAATCACTCCCGTGCATGATCAGCAGCTTCGGCTCGAGAACGCGAAACAGCCCCGAAAGATCCAGCCCGGCCAACGGATCAATCAGGTAAATCTCGCCGCCGGCGGCGATCTGCAACAGGCACACCCGCGTTGCGTAGTGATGCAGATTGTCTGCCTCCGTATCGAGCGCCACGACCTCGTGGGGCTCTAGAAATGCAGTGAGGGCACTGACTCCGTCAGGACTGTCGACGTAGGTAAACTCTGACTCCATGAACCTGAAAAAAGACACCATGCAGGCACAAACGTTCTTCGCCACAGGAAAATCACACACATCCCCTTCCTCCCAACCGGCTGCGGCCCGCCCCCTCCATGCCACCGGCACGTCCTGACTTGGCTTGTCCCGCAGTGCGCCCGACACTCCTGTTTGCGATGACTCCTGCCCGTCTCCCCCTCCGCATCGTCTCCTGGCTGCTCCCCTTCATCGTCCTTGCCCCGGCACCACGCGTCCCCGCCGCCGTCCACCTCGGCAACGGCATCAAGATAGGTGAAGTCGACCAAACCTCCGCGATCATCTGGGTGCGCCTCACCGCCGCCGCCGAGCGCCGGCCCGACGGTCCATCGTTCGGCCCGCTCGACGACCATCTCCCCGCCGGCCGATCCATCGGCGAAATGCGCGACAGCCTCCCCGGCGTCCCCGGCAGCGTGCGCGTGCGCCTCCTGCCCCCCGATGGCTCGTCCATTCTCACCCCGTGGCAACCAGTCGACCCCACCCGCGACCACACCGCGCGGATCCATCTGCGTGACCTGCGCCCCGCCACCCGCTACAGCCTCACCGTCGAAGGCCGTGCCCCCGGCGCCAACGCACCCGAGGCCAGCCTCGAGGGCAGCTTTGTCACCCTCGCCCCTCAGGACGCCGACGCGCCCGTCCGCTTCGCCGTCATCTCCTGCCACGACTTTCCCCGCCGCGACGACACCACCCGCGGCCATCGCATCTACCGCTCCATCGCCGACATCGCTCCCGCCTTCCTCATCCATACCGGCGACATCGTCTACTACGACAAACCCGCGCCCTATGCCCGCGACGCCACCCTCGCCCGCTACAAATGGAACCGCCTCTTCTCCCTCCCCTACGAGCGCGACTTCTACCGCAACCACGCCGCCTGGTTCATCAAAGACGATCACGACACCCTCCGTGACGACTGCTGGCCGGGTATGCGCTACGGCAACCTCACCTGGGAGGAGGGGCTCGCGATCTTTCGGGAGCAGGTCCCCGTCGGCCCATCTCCATTTCGCACCTTCCGCCACGGCCGCCACCTGCAGATCTGGCTCGTCGAGGGCCGCGAATACCGCAGTGCCAACGACACTCCAGACGGCCCCGACAAAACCATCTGGGGGCCGGCGCAAAAACAGTGGCTCTTCCGCAGCATGCGATCGTCCGATGCCACCTTCCGTATCCTCGTCAGCCCGACACCCCTCGTCGGCCCCGACCGCCCAAACAAAAGCGACAACCATGCCAATGCCGGCTTCAGGCACGAGGGCGCCGAAGTGCGCGCCTTCCTCGCCTCCCTCGGCAATGCCTTCGTCATCTGCGGCGACCGCCACTGGCAATACGCTTCGCGCGACACCGACACCGGCCTGCGCGAATACGCCTGTGGCCCGGGCACCGACGCCCATGCCGGCGGTTTTTCGGAAGACTGGCGCACCCCCGCTCACCGTTTCCTGCGCATCGGTGGCGGCTTTCTCACCGTCGAAGTGACCACCGCGGACAATCAACCACGGATCATCTTTCGTCACCACGACGTCGCCGGCACGGTCGTCTTCGAAGACCGACCACAGGGCTGAGCCCGACCCGGAGACCAGCATCAGCACTGAACAGACGCGGCAGGCCGCCGAAGAGCTCGCCCAGCTCGCCGTCGATCTGCAAGCCATCGTGACCACCTTTCAGATACACGACTCCGCAACCGAGACGTCCACCCCGATGCGCCGCCCTCCACCGTCCTCTCGCCCGGCACATGGACTCACCGCTCCCGAGACCGAAAGAAACGCCGCCGGCCCACGGCAGTCTCGGCATAACCCCGCCGCCGGGCCACGACTTCCTCCTCCTCAACGGGCCGCCTTCCCGGGGCGGCCCCTTACTCCTATCCGTGCAGCCACCCTTCAAGGAAGGCGGCGATTAGCTCGGGAAGATCTTCGCTGTATCCACCTTCCAACAATGCGGCGGCCGGCAGATCCGCCTCGTGCAGCCACGCCCCCAGCTCGAGAAAATCCTCCCGCTCCAGACACAGGCTCGTGAGAGGATCGCCTCGGTAGGCATCGAACCCCGCCGACACCAGCACCAGCTCGGGTGCAAAGGCAAGCAGGGCCTCCCAGGCGCGCCGCAACTCGGCGCGATGCTCCCGCGCCGGCGTCATCGGCAGCACCGGAAAGTTCAGACGATTCGCCACCGATGCCATCCCCGTCCCCGGATAACAGGGGTGCTGATGCACCGACGCGAACAGGATGCCCTCCCGGCCCTGAACGATCGCCTCAGTCCCGTTTCCATGATGTGCGTCAAAATCCCAGATCGCCACCCGGGCGACACCGTTCGCCCGCGCATGCAACGCCGCAATGGCCACATTGTTCAGGTAGCAAAACCCCATCGCCCGGTCTGCCGTGCAGTGATGCCCCGGCGGTCGCATCAGCGAAAAAACCGCCTGGCCCCGGCACGCCAGGTCCACCGCCTCCACCGCCGCGCCCGCACTCAGGCGCGCGAAACGCCCGATGCCCTCGTGCCAGGGGGTGTCGGCATCAAAAGGCTCCGGCTGGTCCAGCCGCGCGAGGTGTCCCTGCGCATGAGCCCGCAACAGCGCCTCATCCGTCGCCGGCTCGGCCCGGCGCCACTCCAGCCCTGCCAGTCGCCGAAGCCGGGCCGCACTACGCACCACCCGACTGGGACGCTCCGGATGGCCGGGCTGAGCATAATTCGCGCTTTCTGGATGGTGGATAACGATCATCGGCAGCGTCTCGCCACGAACCAGTCAGATTGTGCCGGCGTCGCAAACGGAAAGAAGGTCGCTTTCGGCCATCGCCCAGACACACACGCCCCTCCGCGACCGACGCACGACGACCGGAGATTTTCGCCACCCACACAATCCGTCCGCCTGCCCTACGTCCACCGTCGACGCCAGAGCACCCAGCGGAACGAAATCCGGATTGTCTCGCGCCCGGCCCGTCGCCTCAATCGCAGCCATGCAGCCAGAAAAGCGTCGCGTCGTCGTCCTGTGCAGCGGAGGCATGGACTCCGTGGCTGTCCTGCACGACGCCCATGCGCGCGGCCACGAAATCGCTCTCGTTTTGAGCTTTCACTACGGCTCCAAACACAACGATCGCGAGCTGCCGTTCGCCAGACACCACGCCGGGCTCGTCGGCGCCCCGCACGAAGTTGTGCATCTCGATTTCATCGACCGTCTCTTCGCTTCCGCCCTCCTGAAGTCCGGCGGCCCCATTCCTGACGGGCACTACGAGGAGGCCAACATGAAACAGACCGTCGTCCCCTTCCGCAACGGCATCATGCTCGCCATCGCCGCCGGCATCGCGGAGAGCCGCGACGCCTCCGCCGTCGTCATCGCCGCGCACTCCGGCGACCACGCCATCTACCCCGACTGCCGCGAACCCTTCATGGCTGCCATGGGCGAGGCCATCCGCCATGGCACCTATGCCGGCATCGAGCTGCTGCGCCCCTTCATCGACATGGACAAGGCCGCCATCGCCGCCCGCGGGGCTGCGCTGGGTATCGACTTTTCGACCACATGGTCCTGTTACAAAGGCGGCGAGATCCACTGCGGCACCTGCGGAACCTGTGTCGAGCGTCGCGAAGCCTTTCTGCGCGCCGGCGTGCCCGATCCGACGCGCTACGCCTCCACCGCACCGCTGCCCTCCAGACCCGGGCCGGGCGCCTGAGCCACCACCTCACGCTCGTGCGCATTGCCGAAATCTTTCACTCCATTCAGGGAGAGGGCGCGCTCACCGGTGTCCCATCCATCTTCATACGCACAAGCGGCTGCAACCTTCGCTGCACCTGGTGTGACACGCCCTACGCATCGTGGACCCCCGAAGGTCCGGACATGGCGGTCGCCGACATTCTCGACGCCATCGCCGCCTATCCATCCCGGCACATCGTCCTCACCGGTGGCGAACCGATGATCGCCCGGGACATCCACATCCTTGCCGCCAGCCTGCGCGAGCGCGGCCTGCACATCACCATCGAAACCGCCGCCACCATCGCCCCCGCCGGCATCGCATGCGATCTCGCCTCGCTCAGCCCCAAGCTCGCCAATTCCACCCCCGCCGATGACGACCCGCGCGGAACCGGCTGGCAGCACCGCCACGAAGAGCGCCGCATCCAGCCGGCCATTATCGGAGCATGGATCCGGCATGCCATCGACCAGGGCGGCGACTACCAGCTCAAGTTCGTCGTCTCCAGCCGCGCCGACCTGGCCGAGATCGACGGGCTGCTCCGACAGATCCCGGAATCCGTCACCCCCGAGAAAGTCTTTCTCATGCCGGAAGGCACATCCATGACCGCACTACGCGAAAAGCAATCCTGGCTCGTCCCCGCGTGCCTCGAACGCGGCTTCCGCTATGCGCACCGGCTCCACATCGAATTGTTCGGCGACACCCGCGGCACCTGAATCCAACCTTGCCCCGAGCGGGGCCATCCCCGAAAATCACCGCGTCAATTCCAACCTTATCTTGCTGCTTATGAACTCTCGATTCCTCCCCCGCATCGCCGTCGGCGCGATGGGTGCCCTTCTCCTCGGCTCCAGTGTCACCACCGCCGACGATGTCACTGATTCCATCGAAGAAGCCCTCGAGGCGTATAAGGACAAGGACTATGTCATGGCCACTCAGGCCCTCGAGACCGCGGTCCAGATGATCAAACAGAAGAAGGGCGAATCGCTCGCCGCGCTTCTGCCTGAACCGCCCGATGGGTGGGAAGCCGACGAAGCCGAATCCCAAGCCGCCGGGGCCGCCATGTTCGGCGGTGCCGTCACAGCTGAGCGTGTCTATCGAAAAGGCGAGGCCGAGGTTTCCGTGAAGTATGTCACCGACTCTCCGATGCTCCAGGGCATCATGATGATGCTGGGCAACCCGATGTTCGCCAGCGCCAACGGCGGCAAGCTCATCCGGCTCAACAGCCAGCGCGCCATCCTCGAACACGACAAAGATGAACAGAGCGGCTCGCTGCAGTTCACCATCAACAACGTCCTGCTCGTTCAGATCGAGGGCGAAGGAGTCTCGGCCGACGATCTGAAGATATTTGGGGAGGCCGTTCCGGTCGACAAAGTCGCCGGCGTTCTCTGAACGGCCGCCAGATCATCCACTCACTTTGCAAAAGAGGCCGGTGCCCCAAGGGCACCGGCCTCTTTTCTACCGTCGTGAACGGCGCTTGCCGAACCGACGCAATCACTACAACAAGGGCGCGGGCTCAACTTTTCTCGCCTTCGGGAAACGCCGGACCCATCCCCGGACCTGCTCCACGAAAGCGTCCACCTGGGCCGGCGCCGCGCCGACGAATCGGCTCGTATCCGATAGAATGGCACGTATCTCAGCCTCACTGAGCCCGAGGCGCTCATCGTCGGCCAGGAGAGCGACAAGATCGGCTTCCCCGCCGCCCTCACGCATCGCACGAGCAGCCGCCAGCGCGTGCTCCTTGATCGCCGCATGGGCCGTCTCCCTGCCTGCCCCGCGCTTGACGGCTTCCATGAGAATCGTCGTCGTCGCCAGGAACGGCAGCTGCCTTTCGCTTTCCGCCCGAATCGCCGCGGGAAACACCTCGAACTGGTCCAGCACTGTGAGGAAAGTCTCGAGGAGCCCGTCGGCGGCAAAGAAGGCGTCTGGGAGCATCACGCGGCGGACGACCGAACAAGAGACGTCCCCCTCGTTCCATTGGTCTCCTGAAAGCCCCGAAGCCATGGCGACGTGGCCATTGAGAATTGTCATGAACCCGTGGATGCGCTCGCAATTTCGGCAGTTGACCTTGTGCGGCATGGCGGATGAGCCGACCTGCCCCTTGCGGAATCCTTCGGTCATCAGCCCGTAGCCGGCCATCAGGCGAACAGTCGTGGAGAAGCTGCCGGCCGCACCGGCTATCTGGCGCAGCGCCGAGATCGCGTCGAAATCGAGGCTGCGGGGATAAACCTGTCCGACTGCGTTGGCGATGCGCTTGAGGCCGAGGTGTTTCATGAGCCGCTGCTCCAGGCGCGCAGCCTTCTTCGTGTCGCCGTTGAAAAGCGTGGTCTGGTCGAGCTGCGTGCCCACTGCGCCCTTCAAACCCCGCGCCGGATAGCGGGCGATGAGTTCGTCGAGCCGCTCGAGCCCGGCCAGCAGTTCCTCACCAAACATGGCGAGGCGCTTGCCGAAAGTGGTGGGCTGAGCCGGCACGTTGTGTGTGCGGCCGGTGATGAGCAGCGTGCGGTATTTCCGGGCTCGCCGGGCGAGCCGGTTGAGGGCGGCGATCGTCTTGAGCCGGATCAGCTCGAGGCCACGATACACCTGGAGCTGCTCGACATTCTCCGTGAGGTCGCGGCTCGTCATGCCCAGATGGATGAATTCGCGGGCGGCCAGCGCGTTGAACTCCTCGATGCGCGCCTTGACATCGTGCAGCAGTGTGCGTTCACGACGCTCGATCGAATCAAGGTCGATCTGGTCACGCACCCGCTCATAGTCGGCGATGGCGGCGGCCGGGATGTTCAGGCCGAGATCGCGCTGCGCTTTCATGACTGCGATCCAAAGATCGCGCTCGATGGCAACGCGTCCCCGCGCCGACCAGATCGCACGCATCTCCGGCGAGGCATAGCGCTCGGCAAGGACGTTCGGGATAATGTTTCTATTTTCCTGTGACACGGGTGTAAGTGTTGGTTCAGGCATCGAGTGAACGGCCCTCTCCGCGGGCCGCCCAGAGAAAACCGCGCTGCACGATGGTGCGCGGCGCTTCCGCCTCGAATTCCTCCGGGGCGTGGCCGAGCGAACAGTAAAACACCCGTCCCTCGCCCCAGCGCCGCTTCCACACCACCGGCATCACGGTGCCGTTGACCCACGGCGCGGATTCGGTGTGAAAAGTGGTCGTGGCCAGAACCTCGGTCGAAGGATCCACATGCATATAATACTGCTCGCTGCGGATGGTAAAATCGCCAATGCCCGCGACAATGGGATCCTCGGGACGCGTGATGTTGACGGTGTATTCCTTGATGTTGTCGGGATGCGCCACAAACTGGCCGCCGACCATAAAATTGTAATCCGTATCGCTGCGGAACGCATCACCCATGCCACCGTGGATGCCCGCGAGCCCGACCCCTGCCTGAACCGCATCGCGCAGGTTCGTCGACTGTTCCGGCGAGATCGTGCCCATTGTCCAGTGAGGAATGATCAGCGAAAGCTCGGCAAGCTTCTCGCGATCGAGAAGGACGTCGAGCGTATCCGAAAGCTCGGTCTCGAAGCCGGCCCCACGCAACCAGCCGGCCATCATTTCTGCACCATCCTCCGGACGGTGTCCGTCCCAGCCGCCCCAGATAATCAATGCTTTTCTCATGGCAATCGGGTTAAGAAAGATGAAATTCCATCGGAGGCCGAAGGACGGCAAACCCTAATTCCCTTTCCTGCCCGAGAAGGTCGTGAGGTGGCTTGCGACTGTTCGCGTTTTTGCGGTTTCGGCTCTCGACTCGGCGGCGCTTTAGCTTTTGTTGCGTTTCCATGAGGCGAGATCCAGAACGCGCCGTCTACCCCTGGGAGGGCCAGCTCTGTTCGATACACGACTTGCTCGAGGTTTTTACACGACCGGAGTTCAACCGCATGGGCGTTCCCCGGGTCTCCGACATGCATCTGCGCATCGGCTCGGTCGTGCGCCTGCGACTCGACGGCGATCTCGTGCCCCTGAAAGATGCCGCGCCGCTCACCGAGGAGATGTTTCACGGCCTGATTTATCCGCTGCTCAACGATGCGCAGATCGAACAAATCACCAAGAGCCCACCGGACGACATCGACACCGCCTATGATATCGCCGAGGCCGGCATGAGCTTTCGCATCAACGTCTTCGCCGACCGCAACGGCCCCGCGTGTGTGATCCGCGTCCTCCCCCGCGCAATCCCCACCCCGGCGGAGATCGGATTCCCCGACGAAAGTGTGTGGCGCCAGATCGTCGAAGCCACCAGCGGCCTTGTCCTCGTCACAGGCGTCACCGGCAGTGGCAAATCCACGACCATCGCCAGCCTCCTCCAGTTCATCAACCGCCACCGCCCGGTCAGAATCATCACGCTCGAAGATCCCATCGAGTACGTGCTCCCGGATGAAATGGCCCTGATCTCACAACGGCAGATGGGCCTCCACGTCAAATCCTTCGCCGACGGACTCCGCAGTGCGCTGCGCGAAGATCCCGATATCATCTTCGTCGGCGAGATGCGCGACCTCGAAACGGCTGGCCTCGCGCTCACCGCCGCCGAGACCGGGCACCTCGTCTTCTCCACGCTGCACACCCGGGATGCCCGCGGAGCCCTCTCCCGCATCGTCGATCTTTTCCCGCCAGAACGGGCCAAGGAGCTGTGCACCATGCTCTCGCTCAGCCTCTCGTGGGTCATTGGGCAGAAACTCGTCAATCGCTCGGATGGTGAGGGCCGCGTCGTCGCCATGGAGGTCCTCCGTAACAACGCCTCGATCGCCAATCTCATTCGAACCGGAGCATGGCACCAGATCCCCGCCTTGATGGAAACCCAGCGACGGGAAGGGATGATGACCATGGACCGCCACCTCACCGAACTCGTTCACGCAGATGTCGTCTCACGTTCCGAGGCCGCGCGTCATGCGAACGACCCGGATTTTATCCGGCGTCTGTAATCTCGGCCGATCGCGTCGCCTTCGAACGCCCCGTCTTCCCGCCTCCTGCAGCCGGTTACCCGAAAATCGAAGCTGCCAACCCGTCCGAAGTTCGGACCGAAATCGCCGAAGTCCGGTGAAGCAGGCCGAGCGCCTGGACCTTTAGAATGCCCGCGAGTCCGCTATGGTGCACCATCCACCAGGAGGGATCCCGTTATTGGGCGCTTCCGGAATCGCCGGCCGTACCACCGGCATCGTCAAAGCGTCCCCGTGTCTATCATGTTCAACGCCGCGACGAAGCACCCCATCGAGACGCGCAGGAGAGCCTGACAGAACAGGATCTTCACGGCTGCCGGTACGGCGTTGGAGAAGGCGTTGTATATACCCCCGGCAAGTCTCTGGAAGAAGGCACAACGCCCGATTTGCTGCCCACCATCGAACACTGTTTTGTCGACATCAGCAGCGTTCGATCAGCCCACAACCGGCATTATCATCCTGAACGGCGAATGCCGACCAACGGAAGTCGAGGACAAACGGCATCGATTGAAGATTCGCTTTCTATCCCGGTCGATAGTCTCTCCATCCCAAGCGAGTAACCGTCCGGCGGTCACCATCCATACCCTGATTTCCGTCCTGCACACGTCCGCCTCGGTGCCATTATAATGCA
>RFJS01000214.1 GCA_003694825.1 Verrucomicrobiota bacterium
GTTCGCGTAGCGGCCCACCGGCCCTTGCGATACCCGGCCGGCCACGGCCAACAGGCCCCCGTCCGAAAAATTGCCGCTATACGCTCCTCGGCGCGGCGCTCCCCTCGGCGCGACGCTTTCTGCGGGAACGACGGGGGCCGGACTTTTCAGGCGCGCTCTGAGCCGCTTCCGCGGTGGGTGTCTCGCTCTCTCTGCGCCTCCGGTTTCGCCGCCGGGACGTAGTAGTTGGTCGCCCGCCCGGTGCTGACGAGGCGGCCTGACTCGACATGATACACTTCCACCAGATGCACGATCATCGTGCGCGACCGCCGCACCACCCGGGCGATTGCCCGGACCGAGCCATCAGAGACGGCGCGAAGGTGGGTTGCGTTGATCTCGACGCCCACCGGCATCCGCTCGGCGAGGTCGATCCCCCAGCACGCATGCATGCTCGCGGCGGATTCCATGAGAAACACCGTCATGCCCCCATGCAGCAGCCCCGCCGGCTGGCGCACGCGTTCGCAGACAGGCATGGTGATGGCCAGATGCTCGTCATCGCCCGACTCGACGCGCACCTCCATCGCCTCCAGGGCCGTGCCGGGCGCGAAGGGCACAAAATCCTCTATGCGTTCGATACGTCGGCGGGGAAAGGTCATCGGGATCGGGATTTGGATTTCGGGCGGGTTCAGGAGATTTCACCGAGAATCATCGGAGGCTGGTCCGGCGGACGTTCGCCGAGGGAAAAGGCCGACCGGGCAAGCGCGACCGCCTCCTCCAGCCCCGCCTCATCGTTGACGTGCAGACAACAGAGCGGCTCGCCGACATCGACTGCCTCGCCGACCTGACGGATCGCCGCCACCCCCACGGCATGATCGATCGCATCTTCCACCCGGCGGCGAGCCGCGCCCAGACAAATGCCGGCCCGGGCGATCCGCATCGCGTCGATATCGACGACGTAGCCGCTTTCCGTTGACGGGATTTCAACGATCCGCCGCGCCCTCGGCAGTCGATCATAGTCGTCGATCACGCCGGGATCTCCCCCCTGCTCGGCGATGATCGCCCGAAACTTCTCGAGCGCGGCACCGGAAGCGAGCACCTCCCGCAGCCGGACGGCTGCCGACTCCGGATCGGGGGCCAGCCCGCCGAGCACGAGCATCCGCGCGGTGAGCGCGAGCGTGACCTCCATGAGATCATCCGGTCCGCGGCCCTTGAGACTCTCGATGGCCTCGATGACTTCGAGGCTATGGCCGACAGCGCGTCCGAGCGGGCGATCCATGGCGGTGAGCAGGGCCCAGGTGGGCCGGCGCATGGCCCGGCCGATGGCGACCATGCCCTCGGCGAGCCTTCGCGCGTCGTCGAGCGTCTTCATGAACGCCCCGCGCCCGAACTTCACGTCGAGAACGAGCGCGTCGATGCCCTCGGCGAGTTTCTTGCTCATGATGCTGGCGCAGATGAGCGGGATGCACTCGACCGTGGCGGTGATGTCGCGCAGGGCGTAGAGTATCCGGTCTGCGGGCACGAAACGCTCCGTCTGCCCCGCCAGGGCGACACCGGTGCGCTGGAGAGCACGGCGGTAGGCGGATGTGTCGAGAGCGACACGAAAGCCCGGGATGGCCTCGAGCTTGTCGAGCGTGCCGCCGGTATGGCCGAGGCCGCGGCCGCTGATCATCGGCACGCAGAGCCCCGCGGCGGCGGCGAGGGGAGCGAGGATGAGGGAGACTTTGTCACCGACGCCGCCAGTTGAATGCTTGTCGACCCTGGGCGCGGTGATTTCGGGAAGGGAGATCACCTCTCCGGAGTGCATCATGGCTTCGGTGAGGTGCGCGGTCTCGGCCGCGGTCATCCCGCGGAGATAGATCGCCATGAGCAGGGCCGCACTCTGGTAGTCGGCAATGGAACCGTCGACGACACCGCGTATCCACGTGTGGATGGCTTCGGCGTCGAGTTCGCCGCCATCGCGCTTGGTGCGAATGATATCCTGGGGCAAGAGCATCGCGCGTTCCGGATCGGACCGGAGCGTTCAGGATTCGTCGACTCCGTTCAACCCCCATTCGACGGCGTCTTCGGGGGAGAGCTCGAAGGAGAAGGGATCGATGCGGGTGATGCAGCCGTCGCTGAGCCGACGCACGCGGCCTCCCATGAAGTCGATGAAGGGACGGGTGTGGTGACGCTCCACGTAGGAGAGACAGAGTTCACACTCGTCGCAGAGTGTCTCGACGGCAACGGGCGCTTCGTCCGGATCGGAGGCATCGGGGTCGTTGAGTTCGACGCGGATGGTGAACGCGGCGCGGATGTAGACTCCCTCGGGGGCGAAACGCACACGCAGCTCGTCCGTGCGCCATGCCTCGGACGGCTCATCGTGAGAAGCTTCGGCGTCGAAATCGTCTCCGAAGGCGAGGCGCGGCCAATCGACGCGCATGTCGAGGACGCCCTGGGTGAGCAGGAAGATGTTCTCCTCGTCCAGCTCGATGTCAGGCCAGTGCACGGCACCGAGCCGCCCGCGGTGCCGGTCGCCGGCTGCGTTGTAGAGTCCGATAGCCTGTCGATCGTCCACGGATGATCATTTAGATACCGTTTCGGCGATCCCGACAAGCGACACCGTGTGCGGAAGGGGAAAGAGCGCGCGCATTAGACGTCCCCCACCCTCGCCGAACCGTTCCCCAATGTCGCGCAACATGTCGGAAGCGACCTCTCTCGCCGGGCGGCACGCTCAGGGCTGCCCGCCTGCTTCGAGGCTTTGCAGGAGTTGGCGGGCGTCCTGGCGTCCGGGCTCGATCTCCAGTGCCCGGCGGGCGGCGAGACGCGCCTCCTCGGAGCGACCGAGCTGGAGGTAGACGGTCGCGAGGGCATACGGAGCATCGGCGTCCCGGGGCTCGAGCCGCGCCGCCTCACGCAGCGAGACGATCGCTTCCTTCGGGCGGCCCGTGCGAGCCTGGAGCAGGCCGAGATTGTACCACGCCCGGGCGAGGGTGCGGTCGCGGCGCAGGGTCTCCCCGAGCATGGTTTCGGCGCGCTGGAGCTCGCCGGCCTCACTCCAGGCAAGCGCCGCGTAGAGGGGCGTCTGCGGATTGTCCGGCGCGAGCTCGGCGGCGCGCTCGAGGGCCCGGGCGGCTTCCCAGGGTTGCCCGAGGGCATTGTGGACGAAGCCGAGGACCTCGGGGATCTGCGGCGAGAGCGGATCCCACTGCATGGCGGTTTTCAACATGGGCACAGCCCGTGCGGGATCGCCGCGATTGAACGCGTCCTGAGCAGCGCGGTAGAGGCCGCCGGGCTGATCGAGCGCGGTCTGCATGTAGGTTTCGAATTCACGGCGGGCGGGATGGTCGCCGGGCAGCTCCCGGGAGAGCGCCCAGGCGGCATCGATGCGCACGAGGCGGACTGGATCTTCGAGCGCTTTGCGCACGAGCGGACGCGAAGCCGGGTCGGTGCCGAGGGCACGGACGGCAGCGGCGCGGACGACCGGATCGACGTCCTTGATAAGCTTTCGCGCAATGGCGAGAACGCGTGGATCGGCATGGGCGAGTCGGTCCGCGACGTTGAGCATGGAGGCGCGCCACGTGGATACAGGCTCGGTTTCGATGAGTTGGAGCAGTTCAGCCACGGCCGCGGTGTCTCCCTGAAATCCCGCATGCATCGCGCGGGCGCGTCGCCGATGGCGCGAGCCGTCCATCTTTTCTCCATACCACTTTTCGTAATGCTCGATGGCCCAGTCGACGCTTTGATCGCGGTGACATTCGTTGCAGGAGTTGGGGACACCGAGTTCGCGGGTGAGCACCGGATCGGGGATGATGAAGCCGTGATCCCGGCGCGGATCGCGCTGCATGTAGGTGCGTTCGCGCATGTGACACTCCACGCAACGGTTTCCCGTGCTGCCTTCGGCGTGGAAGCTGTGCGCGACCGGATCGATCGGCGGAGCGTTGTTGCGGCCCGGAGCGGTGTGGCACTGCATGCAGATGGCATTGTTTTCCTGCGGAAGCAGGAGCTGGCCGGTGTGAGGATTGTGGCAATCCATGCAGGTGACCCCGGCCGCGTGCATCTTGCTGTGCCGGAAGGAACCCCAGACGAAGACTTCCTCGAGGATCTGACCGTCCGGGAAATACATTGTCGGCTCGTCGATGAGCTGCAGCCGGTAGTGGTCGTCGTATTTCTCACCGGGGACGAAGGCCGGCGTGAGACTGTCGGCACGCGTGTGGCAACCTGCGCATGTTTCCATGGCGCGGCTGCGGTCCCAGGTGATGTTGTCGACCCGTGCGAGGGCGTCGCCGCCCGGCTCATGCCCGGGCATGACGTGGTGGCACTGGATGCAGCTGACGCCATGCTCGGTCCAGTTGGAGGCATAGCGGTCGGTCTGTGGGTCGTAGTTCTTCGCGAAAGCCGTGGTGTGGCAGCGGGCGCACATGGAGTTCCAGTTCATGCCCCGACCCAGCCAGTGGCCCCACTCTCCGGGATTGCGTTCCTCGTCGCCATAGACCGAGAACCACTCATGCTTGTGCACATCCCAGGCGACATCGGTGGCCTGGAAACGTCCCGGCTCGATCTCGACGAGGTATTGAACAAGTGGATCACAGGCGAGACGCATGGACGGCCGATATTCGCGGACCTCACCGCTCTTTTTCAGCGTCTCTCTGATCACGGGCCATCCGTCACCATCGGTGGTAAAGTCGAAGCGCGCCGCCCATGTCTCGGTGGTCTGGCCCTGGAAGGCAGGCGCATCCGCCTGCGGGATGACATCTCGGTTCGCACGCGCATGGTGTGACTGGCGCCAATCATCGTATTCAGCCTGGTGGCACCTGGAACAGGTGAGCGAGGTCGTCTTTGACCGCGGAAAAGGCTGGGCCCACGCCGCCACGGGCGGCTCGTCCGAGGCGGAACGACCGCAACCGCCCCCGGCGGCGGCGAGGAGAACGAGCCAGGCTGATAGCACGGGCCAGGCCACTCCATGCAGGGTCTTCCTGTTGATGCGGGGTTTGATCATGGGGGGTTTTCCGGGACAGAGCCAGTCAGCGGCCGCGCGGCCGACGCCGGCCGGACGCCGAGGACGTGCTGCGGGCGGCTTCCCGCCGGGCGATGTCCTCGACCATTTCCATGACACGGGCAGGCGGCTGGCGCTTCTGCAGAAGCGCGACCATCGCCTGCATATAGGGAGCAGAGTGCGTGAAAAAGCGCTTGTAGGCCTTGCAGAGATAGTTGAGGCCCGCTTCTCCATCAGGTGTGCGCAGAAAGCGGTGCTTCGGGCATTCGCCGTGACAGCAGTGGCGCACCTCACAGCGGCGACAGTAGGCCGGCAGTGCAGCCTTGGCCTCTCCGAACTTCCGCTGGCGCTCCGAAGAAACCAGCTCGCCAAGCGATTGGTTCAAGAGATTGCCGAGCCGGTATTCCGGATAGACGTAGTGGTCGCAGGCAAAGACGTCGCCATTGTGTTCGACGGCGATGGCATTGCCGCACTTTTCCGAGAAGACACAAAGGCTCGACCCCATGCCGGCCCAGTTGCCGAGCGTGACATCGAACAGCTGCACAAACACGCGCCCGACATCCCGGCGGACCCATTCATCGAAAATCGTCACGAGAAACTCCCCGTAGTGTTCGGGGCGCAGGCTCCACGGCGTGATGTGTGTGCTCTCGACGAGATTGTCGTCGAGGCTGGGCGGTGCCGAGAGATCGAGCCCGAGCGGGTTGTCCTCGGGCGCAACCCGCTCGACGAGCGGGATAAACTGCATGTAGCCCGAACCCATGCGGCGAAGGAAGCGATAGACCTCCAGTGGCCGGCGCGAATTGGCGCGGTTGACCACGGTGAGGGTGTTGAAGGCAACTTTGTGCTTCTTGAGGATCTCCAGGCCCGCCATGACCCGGTCAAACGTGGGTTTTTGGCCACGGTCGACGCGGTATTGATCGTGCAGTTCGCGAGGGCCGTCGATGCTCAGCCCCACGAGAAAGTCGTGCTCGGCGAGAAACGCGCCCCACTCATCGTCGAGTAGCGTGCCATTGGTCTGCAGCGCATTCTCGATACGACGACCTTCGGCATACTTGCGCTGAAGTTCGACCACCTTGCGGAAAAACGGCACGCCGAGCATGGTCGGCTCGCCGCCCTGCCAGGCGAAGTGCACCTCGGGTCCAGGCTGGGCTGCGATGTAGTCGGCGATGTAACGCTCGAGGACTTCATCGCTCATCCGGAAGTTGCCGCCCTTGGGAAAGAGACGGAGTTTTTCGAGGTAGAAGCAGTAAGTGCAGTCGAGATTGCACAACGGCCCGATCGGCTTGGTCATGGCATGGAACGGAGCCTGTGCGCGAACCGATTTGCCTGGGCCTGGGGCAGTCATGCGCACCTACCGTGGCGCCCCGCCCGATACGACGAAAGCGAAAAGCGAATGGCACGCTGTGCCCGCCGTGCAGCCGGAGCGCGGCGGACCGGAGCGCCAACCCGGTCCGGCGCCGCGAATTTCGGTTTGCCTGCCGGACCAATCGCGCCATCTTCTTCCGTCGCCATGAACGCTTCCAAGACGCTGGCCAAGACCCTGCCGCTCACCCGAGAGCGACGGGAGGAAGCCGATGCGGATCGCCTCCTCATCGAGCGAGTCCAGGCTGGTGAAGTCGCGGCTTTCGACGTGCTGGTGCAGCGCTACCGGGAGCGAATCTTCAGCGTGATCTACAACCTGACCTCCAACCGCGAGGATGCTGCCGATCTGACGCAGGAGACCTTCATCAAGGCCTTTCAGTCGATCAACCGCTTCAAGAAGTCGTCGTCGTTTTTCACCTGGCTCTATCGAATCGCGATCAACAACACGCTGAGCCACCTGCGCAAGCACCGGTTGCGTCGATTCTTCAGCCTCGAGAAACTCACCGAAGACGAACACAACAAGGAAGTCATCAGCGCTCTCGTCGACAAGTGCGGATCGGATAAAGAGTCCTTGATCAAGGAGTTACAGGAAAAATTGAACGAAGCGTTCCAAAAACTGTCTTTCAAGCACAGGACAGTGTTGACCTTGTTCGAAATCGACCAGCTCAGTCACCAGGAGATCGCCGAGATCATGGACTGCTCAGTGGGCACTGTCCGGTCCCGCCTGCACTACGCGAAGCAACAGATGCAGAGCTACCTGCAGGACTACGTCCGCTGAATCCGTATGCCACAGCTCAAGGAAAGGTCCAAAACCAACGTCACGCTTGAGGATCTGCTCAAGCTCAAGCGGGCCGAGCGGCCGGCACCGGAATTCTGGGAAACATTTGACCGTGAACTGCGCCGGCGGCAGCTCGCCTCACTGGTCACGGTGCGGCCCTGGTATGAGCGCGTCGGCCAGCTGACCCTGGTCGTCCTGAAGCGTGCAGCTCCCGTCGGCGTGGCCGCGGCCGCCCTTGCCGCCGGCATTCTCTCGGTAAACCGCACGCGAACGCAGAGCGAGGAGCCGATCTACACTGCGGCAAACGAAGAAACAGACACCGCTTTCATCCTGCTTCCGGAAGAACACATCGGGCGGGAAGCGTCGCAGCCGACGCCTTCTACCGAGAGCGACTCGTTCGCCGCGCTCTGGCAGGAAGACGACGTCGGCGTTCACTACGCGATCCGTGAGCTGGAGGCGCCAACACGCCAGCCCCGCCCGTTTGTCACCGCAGCCGCTCCACTCACTCTGTCTGCCACAAGCGATTCTTCCGGAGAGGTTTACCTGATGAACACGCTGACCTCCGCGCCGGCCATACCGTCCGCAGGTCGCTCTGAATCCGGTCGGTTCTGACGCGCTGCGGATGCCCTTGTGCCGTGCCTTCAGCGTGCTCTGTATCCTGCTTGCGTGGGCGGCAGCCACCCTATCGTTTGGTTCGGATGCCGGCGCTGCTGAACGCCTCGGGCTGAAATCCCGTCTGACCGAAATCTATCGCGCGCATCGAAGCGCGGTCGTTCGCGTCAAGGTCGTCACCGAAAAGCTCGATTCCTCGGGAAAACCGACGCGATGGGTCTCCTCCGGGTTTTTCATCGATCGAAAAGGCCGGGTGCTGACAAATCTGGCCACCACCGACACGCCAACGCGCGTGTGGATCGAGGCAGACAGGCTTCCTTTTCTCGCCGAGATGGTCGGCTTCGATCCGGAGACGGGGTTGGCCCTCCTCCAGGTGGTGAAGCTTCCCCCTCGCTTCGAGGTCATCGGGTTGGAAGAAAGCCCGGAAACACTTCCCGTCGGCTCACTTGCCCTGGCGATCACCTCGCCTCTCGAGTTTGATCCCACACCCTTCCTCGGACTCGTCGCCGGCTACGAGAGCCAGTTTTCCAGCTTCCGGTTCCCCTTCACCTACATGCGCGTCACCATCCCCGCCGGCCCCGGCGAGAACGGCTCCCCCGTGCTCGATCTCGAAGGCAGGCTCGCAGGCATCTCTGTTGCCTCACTGCCCGACGTGCGATCGTCGTATCTGGTCCCAGCCCGGGCAGTCCGTCGGATCGTCCAGGACCTCGAAGAACTTGGTCGAGTCGCCTATGCCGACCTTCCAATCCGCTTCGCAGAACGACCAGACGCCCAGAAACTCGAACGCCTTGTCGTTGTCGACTACGTCTCCCCGGACAGCTCCGCCTCACGGGCCGATGTTCGCGTCGGCGACATTGTTCGGCAGCTCGGAAGCGTCACCGTTCGCAGTCTCAACGACATCCGGGACGCGTTGTTCTACTCGCATCCGGGACAGTTCATCTCGCTCGAAGTCGAGCGCGACGGGCGCCGCATCCCCTTTGCGCTTCCCCTCGAAGAAAAGACAGCCCTTCACCCACCGCCCCCCCCACCGGCGGCACCGGAAGCGGAGAAACGCCAGCCCGACCAGAATCCGCCACCTCCCGGCCTTGCTCCACCGACGCGCCCCCAAACGGGTTGAATCCCACAGCGGCAGCGCCTGAAACTGCCTCCGGCATGAAGGCGCATCACACACACCTGCAAATCCGCACCGCGGGACGCGGCACCTACGAAATCACAGACCAACTCCTGGAGGCGATTCGGTCTTCAGGCATCCAGGACGGCCTCGCCACCGTCTTTTGCCGACACACCAGCTGCAGTCTCGTCATCATGGAGAACGCAGACCCTTCAGCCCGGCATGATCTCGAGGCCTATTTCAATCGGATCGCCCCGGATGGAGACCCTGCCTATCTTCATTCCGCCGAAGGGCCGGACGACATGTCCGCCCACCTGCGCATGGCCCTGACCCGGACAAGCGAGACCATCCCCGTAATCGACGGGCGCCCCGCCCTCGGCACATGGCAGGGCCTGTTCCTCTTCGAGCATCGCACCGCGCCGCACCGCCGCTCGATCGTCATCACGGTCCTCGGATAGACCGCCGGCGGCACCTGCGGAAGCGTCGTGCCCGGCGAACCGCGCCAGGCGGCACTTCCCTTTCCGCGACATCATGCCGCCAGTTCCCAGGCAGAAAAAAAGCGGAGCGACGCTTCCGCGTCGCTCCGCCCACACCTGGTTGAGGGCTGCTGGAACCAAACTCAGTTCGAAGAAACGCGCGTTCCGGGGATGTCCGCCTCCGTGAGGCCCATGTCATCCATGGTTTCCTGACGGAAGACATCCTTGTAGGTCGCCCCGTCCGGCGAAAGGATCTTGGCCGTCACAAAGACGAGCAAGTTGCGCTTATCCATCTGCTTGTTGTTCGAGCGGAACAGGCGGCCGAGCACCGGAACATCACCGAGAACCGGGACCTTGGACTCACCGTCTGTCGTGACATTCTCGATAAGACCACCAAGACCGATGGTGTAGCCATCCTTGATCGCCACCTGGGTCTCGGTGCGCCGGGTCGAGATGATCGGAATCGTCGCACCGCCGGCACCACCGAACGTCGTCTCGCCGGAGCGGCTGCTCACCTGCGGATTGATCTTCAGCGTGATCAACCCGTCGTTGTTCACCTGCGGCGTCACGTGCATGATGATGCCGATATCTTTGTATTCGAAACCGCTGACTTCAAAGGTGCCACGCTCCTGATTGTAGGTGTAATTCGGGATCGGAAACTGCTCACCGATCGAGATCACCGCCTCGGTGTTGTTCATCGTGACAACCGTCGGATTCGACACGAGCCGCGTCTCGGTCTGATTCTGCAGGGCGCTGAGGATCACATTGAACTCGGGCGCGGTAAACACGGCACCAAAGGTCCGCGAAGCCTCGGTCGACTCCGCGATGAGATCGAGGTCAGGATTCCGAATGTCCGAAGATCCCGTCAGCGTCGGAACCGGGTCGATGCCGAGCTTATAGTCCGAGAGCGAAGTCCAATTGACGCCAAGGTTCTTCAGATCCTTGTCCGCGACTTCGACAAACTTGCTCTCGATCATCACCTGCGCGGTCGCGCGATCGAGCTTCTCGATAATCTCCTCGATCTTCTCGAGGCGCTTGGGACGCTCCGTGATGACCAGCGCATTACTGCGCTTGTCCACCTGGATCTTGCCCCCCTTCGA
>RFJS01000215.1 GCA_003694825.1 Verrucomicrobiota bacterium
CCGCTCGCGATTGACGAACGCCTCGATCCGGGCGCGGCTGGTCGACACGGAGGCGCCGCTGATCATGGGCGCGGTCGTGTCGGGATCCCGTCCGGGAGTGGTGTTGGCCCGGGCCCTGGGGCCGGCTCTGGGGGCGCTGGGCGTGCAGCATCCGGCGGGTCCGCTCAGCCTGAATCTCATCGGCGAGGGCGGCGCCGGGATTTTGCCGCCGCCGGCTTATGTGGAGAATGCGGCGGTCATTGGCCTGAACCATCCTGATGTCCGGGCAACGGCGGCGGAAGTCGGGGCGCTGGAGCCGAATCTCGATCTGGTTGCGGGCAACCGGCAGATGGTTTTCGAGGATGTCCCGTCCGGATCGGTTTTTGAGCACGTGCGGCTTTCCGGGAGCGGGGAGGGCGGCGTGGTCCTCGCTGAGCTGTATTTCCCCTGGGCTCGCGGCGACGCGACGTCCGGAGTGGTGCTGACGAATTTTTCGGGCCGTGCCGTGCTGGATGCCGCCGACAGCGTGCTGGTGGGCGGTTTCGTGATCGAGGGCGAGGCGCCGCTGGAGGTGCTGATTCGAGCGGTGGGGCCGGGATTGGCGGCACTCGAGGTGCCTGCTGCGGCGCGGAATCCCCGCCTGGAGGTCTTTCGCGGGGAGACGCCGGTGGCGGCGAATGATGACTGGGATGCGGACGCGGAGAACGGCGCGTCGGTCGCGGCGGCGGGCGCGGCTGTGGGGGCGCTTCCGCTTGGCGAAGGTTCGGCGGACGCGGCCGTGGTGCTCACTCTCGAGCCGGGAGTTTACACGGCGGTCGTGCATCCGGGAGGGAGCGAGGATTACGGCCGGGAGGCGTTGTTGGAGATCTTCGTGGTGCCGCCGCAGACCGAGCGACGCTGAGGATGCCGGAATGCGCGGATGCCCGCCTCGGGGGAGGCGGGCATCGTGTGTGCGGGAGCGTTTCGTGGTGTATGGGGAGAGGGGAGCTGCCGTGGAATGGTGCGGGATTCAGCCGTGCGAGGCGCAACAGGGCAGCGGCGTGTATTCATCGGGCAGATATTTTGTTTCGTCGGCGATGGCTCGCTGCTGCTCGATGAAGGCGCCGGTGTCGTCCGGCATCATGTCGATTTGCTCGGCGATGGAGTCGAGGAAGGCGGTTTCGCGCTCGGGGATCTTGAGTTCGCCCGAAGCGTGGCCCGCCTTGATGGCGTCGAGCGCGGCGCGAGCGGCGGCGAGGCCGGCGTGGTAGTCGTCCGGCGCCTCGACGATGGCGCGGGCGATCGCGATGACATTTTCCGGGGTGAAAATCCAGGCCTGGGGATCGAGCCCGGCGTCCGAGTCGACGAGCCAGCGGCGAAGCGTGAGGGCGGCGTCCCTGCCTTCGGCGAGGGCGCGGTTCATGAGTCGGCAGTCGTAGACGAGCTGCTCCATGTAGCAGGTGGGCGCCATGCCGGCGAGGAGGCGGACGTTCTGGACGGATTCGTTCGACCAGGTGTCGGCGTAGGCGGCGGCGATGTTGCCGAGCGGACTGAGGTGGGCGCAGGCGGCGGTCTTGCCTTCCATGGCCATGGGGCAGCCGGTGATGGCCTTGAGGTAGGCGTTTTCATAGCCGCAATCCTTGCCCGGACCGATGCAGCCATGTGCGTAGCCGACGAGGGTGCGCACGCTGGTGATGGCGCGAACGATGGCGGCGAATACCCGCGGGATCATTTTCTGTTCGGCGAGGACCATGGCGGTGTTGCCGAAGCCGCAGGCGGTGTCGCCGGCGCAGATCGTCCCGTGCTGGGAGACCAGTTCATGGATACGCTTCCAGAGGAAGGCCATGTCGGCGGTGCCGAGGATGCAGAGCGCGTAGATGACCTGCCCGAGGTCGCACATCATGAGGGCCTCGTCGTGAAGTTCCTTTCCCCCGACGGATTCGATGCTGACCATGTCGGCGCCGGCGCGGGCGGCCTGCTCGAAGAGGACCTGCATGTTCTCCCAGTGTTCACCGGAACGCATGACCGGAGGACGGGCGAACTCGCGATTGTCATTGGGGGTGACGCGCAGGGCGGCGGGCAGGCCGTATTCGGTGCGGGCATTTTCGATGCCTTCGAGCAGGATGTTGACGACCTCCATGCCGAAGGCGGGGTTTGAGGTCATCGGTGGCACGGTTTCGAACTCGACGAGGACCCCGGGGGCCTCGAGTTCGGCAGCGCGGCGGAGGGCGTCGGTGATGATTTCACGGTAGTGCCGGGCGACGGTGGGCATCGTGTCCGCGGTCACTTCCATGCTGGGAAGCGTGAAGTTGAGCTCGGTGTAGACGATGCCGCCGCCGAGGTTCAGGCCGTGGCGGGTGCGCACGGGCCTGGGGGCATGCCCAAAGAGCAGGTCGTCCGGGTTGTCGATGGCGAGACGGGTATATTCCATGGGGGGCGTTGTTGGATCGGACGTATGGAGAGTGTCTGGCCGTGGAGGCGGGAGTGGCTCAGGCCGCGCCGACCAGTTCACGCGCGCGGTCGACGGCGCTTCCGGCATCGGGCGCATAGCCATCGGCACCAATTTCGTCGGCGAACTGCTGGGTGATGGGCGCGCCGCCGACGATGATCTTCACGGGCGGCAGACCGCTGGAGCGAATCGCCCGGGTCGTCTCGACCATGGCGGGCATCGTGGTGGTGAGCAGCGCAGAGAGGCCGACAAGCTGCGGCTTGTGTTCCTTGATGGCGTCGACGAAGGCCTGAGGCGGGACGTTGGTGCCGAGGTCGATGACATTGAAGTTGGCGCCTTTCCACATGACGGCGACGAGGTTTTTGCCGATGTCGTGGAGGTCACCCTGCACCGTGCCGATGACGGCAGTGTATTCGGGCTTGATGCCGGCGGCGACGAGTTTCGGCTCGAGGATGCCCATGGCCTCCTTCATGGCGCGGGCGGCGACGAGCATTTCGGGGACGAAGATCTCGTTGCGCTTGAACTTCTCGCCGACTTCACCCATGGCGGGCACAAGCGCCTTGTCGACGATCTCCTTCGGAGCGATGCCCTCCTCGAGGGCCTGGTTGGTGAGGGCGGCTGCGTCTTTGCGGCGTCCCGAGAGGACGGCCTGGGACAGGGATTCAAGTGTATTCATGGGATGGGTTTTCCTGTTGTGCGCGGCGAGGATAGCATGGGGCGCCTTCCCGAGGCTTGAACGGCGGTGCGAAGTTTTGGGAATCTCGTGCTTTCCGTGCCGGAGAGCGCGAATCGCGAGGAGAGGGAAGAGCGGTCGGCGGGGGCGAAAATACGTAATAATGCCGATGATTTTCGGCGATGGATCGGCCGATGAATGCGGTGCAAGCAGCTCTCGCTCATCCCATACCTGAAAACGGGCTCGGGATGGCCGCCGCGGCAGGATTTCACGATCCGGGTTGAGGGTTTCGAGGTTTCATGGTTGGTAAGCAGCAGCCCACCCCCGCGGCGGCCTCCCGTTCCCGCAAGGGAGCCGGGAGCGGGCTCGATGGCCGGGAGAAGCGCGGGAAAAGGGCTGAGGTCGTGAATACACCCGGCGCTTGAACTGTCGGCATCGCTTGCCATGCTGGGGTTTTGAGATCTCCCACTTCTCGTGGCGATGAAGACGAATCCCGCAATCGGATGCCTGCCATGCCGACGGTCTGTTTGCCTGTGGCACGGCGATGGCGAGCTGCCCCATGAGGTCTTTGTGGCCTTCGTTGAGGGGCGCCCTGTATGAGGCGCATGGCGATGCAGAAGACAGGAGAGCATGCGCGAGTGCGGGAGCTTGAGGCCGAGGTCGAGCGTCTCAAGGGGGAGAATGAGCGGTTGCGAGCGGATGCGGCGCGGCTGCGCCTGGTGGTCGAACAGATCCCGGCGGTTTTGTGGACCGTGGATCGCGATCTGCGCTTTACCTCGTCGATGGGATTGGGGCTGCGGCGATTGGGGCTCGAGCCCAATGCCGTGGTGGGCCGGTCCCTGGCGGAGTTTTTTCAGACGGATGATCCGGACTTTCACCAACTGAGAAATCACCGGCGGGCGCTTCGCGGCGAGTCGGTGGCCTATTACTCGGAGTGGGCGGGCCGCGTCTACCAAACGTATATCGAACCGTTGCGGGAGGATGGGAAAGAGCCGGTCGGGGTGATCGGTGTCGCCTACGATGTGACGGAGAGGGTTGTGGTCGAGCGGGAGTTGCGCGCCAGCCAGACGCGGCTGCGCCTCGCCACCGAGGCTGCCGAGCTCGGTATCTGGGATTTCGATCCGGTGAACAACCGTCTCTACTGGGACGACCGGATGTTCGACATTTTCAAAGTC
>RFJS01000216.1 GCA_003694825.1 Verrucomicrobiota bacterium
ACGTCTGTTGCGCCGGTTCCCGCCTGCTTGTGCAGGAGTCGATCGAAGCGGTTTTCGTCGAAAAGCTCCGGATGCGCATGGCCACCCTGCGGGTGGGGGATCCGCTCGACAAGAACACCGACATCGGCGCGATCAACTCGCGGGCGCAGCTCGAGAAGATCGATGCATTGGTGCGCAGCGGCATCGAAGAGGGAGCCACGCTCTGGCAGGCACCCTGCACGCTGCCGGAGCAGGGCCTGTTCTTTCGGCCGAGCGTATTTACCAACGTCAGCCAGAGTCATCGGATCGCACGGGAGGAGATCTTCGGCCCGGTGCTGAGTGTGTTGACCTTCCGGACGGTCTCCGAGGCCGTGGAAAAGGCGAACAATACGGCCTATGGGCTGAGCGCCGGGGTCTGGACGGACAAGGGCTCGCGTATCCTGAAAATGAGTGCGGCCTTGAAGGCGGGTGTCGTCTGGGCGAACACCTACAACAAGTTTGATCCGGCCGCGCCGTTCGGCGGCTACCGGGAGTCCGGCTTTGGCCGCGAGGGCGGGCGGCAGGGCATCGCCGAGTATCTGAAAATGAAGTGAGGGCGTGGGAGTGGCAGAGCATGCGGATCGTTTGCGAGCACCACGCCAGGGCACTGCAGTGAGAGAAGAATCATGACGCGCATTCCAGTTTCCAAGACGCCGAAGGTCTATGTCGGCGGAGCCTTTATCCGTTCCGAGAGCGGCCGTGTGTATCCACTTCACGATGCGAAGGGTCGCTTTGTCGCGAACATCCCGCAATGCACGCGCAAGGATGTGCGCAACGCCGTCGAGGCGGCCGCGAAAGCGGGGCCCGGATGGGCGGGACGCACGGCCTACAACCGGGGGCAGATCCTCTATCGCCTGGCCGAGATGCTGGAGGGGCGGGCGGAGGAGCTGGCCGGTGCCCTCGCCGTCGACGGGGCCGTGCGCAAACGCGCGGCGCTGCGCGAGGTGGAGGCGGTGTGCGACTGCCTCGTGCATTACGCAGGGTGGGCGGACAAGTTCGAGCAGGTGCTCGGAAGCACGAATCCGGTGGCCGGACGTTTTTTCAATTTCACGGTCTGCGAACCGATGGGGGTGATCGCCGTCATCGCGGGAGACGCCGCGCCGCTGCTCGGGTTGATCAGCCAGGTGGTGCCGGCGATCGTCAGCGGGAATACCGTCGTCGCCGCCGTCTCGCAGGCGCATCCCTATGCGGCGATCGTGCTCGGCGAGGCGCTTGCGGTTTCGGATCTTCCGGGCGGTGTCGTGAATCTGCTCACCGGCCTGCGGGAGGAGCTGGTGCCGACCATGGCGACGCACGGGCAGATCCGGGGAATCGATGCCGTGGTGACCTCGGCTGAGGAGGCGCGCGCGATCGAAGCGGGCGGCGCGGGCTCGATCAAGCGGGTCCGGATTCGCGAGGCGGCGGACATCGACTGGCTCGATGTCGAGGCGCACGAGAGTGTCTGGCCGATTCGCGATTTCGTGGAGTTCAAGACCGTCTGGCACCCGGTCGGCGCATAGCCGGCGTCGCGGGCGCGGATGGCCCGCGGG
>RFJS01000024.1 GCA_003694825.1 Verrucomicrobiota bacterium
CCGTCTACATGATTCCCGAGACGTATCAGGCGGGCGAAGTCCGGCTTTACCGCGCCCGGCGCTTTCCGGATGAATGGGCATTGGAGCGGGTGCTGCTGGCGGGGGAGGAGTTTGTCGACGCGTCACCGTTTTTTCACGACGGCCGGTGGTGGATGTTCGTCGGGTGCGGGATACCGCCGGAGCGTTCGGATGGTCTGCGGTTGTTT
Source organism: Verrucomicrobiota bacterium (assembly GCA_003694825.1). Taxonomy (GTDB): domain Bacteria; phylum Verrucomicrobiota; class Verrucomicrobiia; order Opitutales; family Opitutaceae; genus J108. The sequence continues at coordinate 207 of RFJS01000024.1, forward strand.
ATGGCGCCGGAGCTTGCCGGCCCGTGGACGGAACATCCCGCCAGTCCGTTGCGGACGGGGGATCCGGTGCGGTCGCGTCCGGCCGGCCGGGTTTTTCGGATGGGCGGAGCCCCGGTGCGGCTGGCGCAGGCATCGGGCCCCTACTACGGGATGTCGGTGCGGGCGTTTCGTATCGTCGACCTGACCGAGAAGACGTATCGCGAGGAAGCTTGCGGCGACGGCGAGCCGGTTCTCGCGGGTTCCGGGGAAGGATGGAACGCGGTGGGGATGCATCACATGGATCCCGTGCAGCTGGGGGAGCGGCGATGGCTGGCCGCCGTGGATGGTTGGTGTTGGGCTGCTGACAGGCGATGAAGGTATTATTTATCCATCAGAGTGACAACGGTCTCGGCGGCGGACAGATACAGATGTTTCGCCTTCTGGAGGGATTGCGGCGGCGGGGCGTCGAGGTGCGCGTCATGTGTCGCGATCGAACCCGGGAGACCTCGGTGGATATGCCGAGGCGGCCGCGAATGGAGAAATGGATTGCCCGCGTGTCGATGCGCCTCGGGTTGAACGATGTGCATGCCGTGGGGGCATTCGACATTCCGAAAACCGAGGCGTTTGCCTGGGCGGATGTGGTCGACGTGCACTCGCTGCACAGCAATTTTTTCAGTTACCTGGCGCTGCCGCGGATCACGCGGGCGAAGCCGCTCGTGTTCACGCTGCATGATATGTGGGCGCTTACCGGGCATTGTCACGCCAGCCTCGAATGCGAACGGTGGAAGAGCGGCTGTGGGCAGTGCCCGCATCTCGACGTATACCCGCCGGTGGCGCGGGACGGCACAGCCTGGGACTGGCGCATGAAGCGGTGGGCCTATCAGCGGTCGAGCTTCACGGCGGTGGCACCGAGCCGGTGGCTCCACGCGTGCACCCGCGAAGGGTTGTTGCGGGATCTGCCCTGCCGTCACATCCCGCACGGGATCGATACGGAGGTTTACAGCCCGTTGGACAAGGCGGTCTGCCGGGAGCTGCTGGGCATCCCCCCGGACAAGCGCGTGCTGCTGTTTGCCGTGGAGCGAATGGACCGGCCGTTGAAAGGGGCGGATCTGCTCATCCAGGCACTGAGGCGTCTGGGCGAGGCGGCGAGGCGCAATACCGTGCTGCTGTTGCTCGGTGGCGGCGGCGAGATGGTTTCACAAACCGTCGGCATGCCGTCGGTGACGCTCGGATACGTGACCAATGACCGGCTGAAGCGGCTGGTCTTTTCAGCGGCCGATCTCTTTCTGCACCCGACACGGGCCGATAATTTTCCGCTCGTCGTTCTCGAGGCGATGGCCTGCGGCACGCCGGTGGTGTCGTTTCGGGTCGGCGGGGTGCCGGAGCTGGTGCGAAACGATGAAACGGGATGGGTGGCGGAACCGGAGGATGCGGAGGGGTTTGGCGCCGCTGTGGAGCGCATGCTCGGCGATGCCCGCGGGCTGCGGCGCATGAGCGAGACGTGCCGCGCCACGGTTGAGCGAGAGTATCGCATCGAGCGGCAGGTGCAGGCCTATATCGACCTTTACGAGGAGTTGATTCGAAGCGGGGCGGGGATGAGCGAATGAGGCGTTTTTCCTCTGTATAGCGATGAGGCGGATACGAGATGCCATACCCTTTGGCTTGCGGCTATACCTCCGCAACCTGCTGCGGGCGCTCTTCAATCTGCGGGATCCGCTGCGCGAGCTGCGCAGGGTGGACCCTGTCCGGTCGGATTTTGGTCACAAGAGCGGCGTTTGCGTGGATCGCTACTACATCGAGAGATTCCTGGCGAAACACGCCCGGGATATTCGAGGTCATGTGCTCGAGGTCGGCGATCTACGCTATACCCGCCAGTTCGGCGGCGGACAGGTCGAGCGGACGGACGTGCTGCATGTCTCCGCCGAAGATCCGCACGCGACAATCGTCGGTGACCTGGCGGCTCCGGGCGGGATCGGCGAAGGGTTGGCCGATTGCTTTATCGCGACGCAGACCCTCCAGTTTATTTACGATGTCCGCGCGGCCGTTGCGAACATCCACCGGGCCTTGCGGCCGGGCGGGGTGGCATTGATCACGGTGCCGTGCATTTCGCAGATCGCCACCTATGACATGGAGCGGTGGGGTGAATACTGGCGTTTCACCCACATGGCGCTCGAACGCTTGTTTGGTGACGTGTTTGGAGAAGACCGCATCGAGGTTGACGCTTTTGGCAACGTTCTGGCGGCGGTGGCGTTCATGCATGGGCTCGTGATCGGCGAGGTCAGCGCCGAGGAGCTGAATCACTTCGATCCGCGCTATGAGCTGTTGCTGGGCGTTCGCGCTGTCAAAGGGTGATCGCGTTTTCGGCGGGCATGGTGTGCGCTGTGAGTGAACTCGAGAAGGCGCGTGAGAAATGACTGAACTCTGGAGACGGTTTTGGCTGCGGTTCGCCGGCCCTTATGGGCGGGGGCGTTTTGCCGCGAAAATGGCCTCGCTTGGTGTGGCGCCGTATCATTGCGGCGTCTTTCTGGCGGACATGGCCGATCGCGGGTTCGTCGCACCCACGGCGAGGATCGTGCACTACGACTTTCACATGGGACGGCATGTCTATGTCGGCGACCATGTTTTCGCCTGCCAGATGGACGGGGGAGGCGCCGTGCGCCTCGGGGATCGGGTGCATATCTACGGTGACGCGAAGATCCAGACGGGGCATGGAGGCAGCCTCGAAATCGGCGAGGGAACGCACGTGCAGCCCGGGTGCACGTTTTCGGCGCACGTCTCGGATGTGCGGATCGGCCGGCGGGTGGAGATCGCCCCGAATTGCGCTTTCTACAGCTACGCTCACGGCACGGCCGCGGATCGGCCGATTGTCGAACAGCCGTTGGTCAGTCGCGGAGGCGTGGTGGTGGAGGATGATGCGTGGCTCGGGCACGGTGTCGTGCTCGTGGATGGCGCTCGCGTCGGGAAGGGAGCGGTGATTGGCGCCGGGGCGGTCGTGCGGAGCGAGATTCCCGCAATGGCGATCGCGGTCGGGGTGCCGGCCCGGGTCGTCGGCTACCGGAAGTAGGCAGAGACGAAGCGGAGGTGGAGAGGCCGGGCCTGCCGCTGTCGGCGTTCGATGACCGTGTGGTCAATGGGTGTGGCGCTGGATCCCGGGCAGGATGAGGTGGATCAAGAAATTCCGCGGCAGTGGGTCAGGAATTCCCCTAAATCGCACGGGGAAAGGCAATTGGCGTTGTGCCATCGGGACACGGGGCAATGCTGATATCCGTGGGATGACATGAGTGATGACAGCAAGGAGAGACAGGTTGTTTTCCGGAGTATTCCGTCAGGAAGTTCACTCAGTGGGCTGCGGGCCGATGGAGGTTGGTGGTTTTGAGCATGCAGATTGTTGATCGTTTCCTGCAGCGGGTGTTTTTTCTGCTGAACCGCCTGTTCGGTGCGCGGCCGGGGCTGCGGGCTGTCATGCTCGTGTGCCTGTATTCTGTCGTGCTGGCGGGGGCGCTGATTGCGGCCTATTTGCTGCGCTGGGATTTTTCCATTCCGCAGTCCTACGTCGAGCAGTGCCTGTGGCTGCTCGTTCCTGTGGTGGTCTGCAAGTTGCTGCTGCTGGGAAGCTTCGGCCAGTTCAGGGCGATGCTGTCCTACTTCAGCCTGCATGACTTCGCCTGCATCGTGGTCAGCAACGCCGTGGCGACGGCGGCGATGTTTGTCGTGTGGCTGTTTACCACGGAGGGGGCGGCCCCGCCGCGCGGTGTGATCCTGATCGACAACATCCTGGCGGTCGGCGGTCTTGCGGCTGTGCGGCTCGGGTTGCGCATTCTGCACAATCGCTCCATCCGGATCGCGGAGTCGCCGGGGCGGGTGTTCTCCCGCGCGGTGATTATCGGGGCCGGCGATACGGGCTCGGCACTGGTGAATGATCTGCTCACCAAGCCGGGCTTCGGCGTTGTGCCGGCCTTTTTCCTCGATGACGACCCGAAGAAGTGGGGCCGTCAGTTGCACGGCATCCGGATTTTCGGCCCCATCGAGAAGCTGCCGGAAATGGCGCAAATCGAGAAGGTTTCCGAGGCGATCCTCACGATGCCGGGGGCCGGTCCCCGCAAGGTGGCCGAGGTGATCCGGCTCGCGCAGTATGCCGGCCTGAAGACCAGCATCGTGCCGTCCTTCACGCAGCTCGCCGCCGGGCAGGTGCAGGTCAACCGCTTCCGTCCGGTGGAGCTCGAGGATCTGCTCGGGCGTGAACCCGCCGTGCTCGACAGCGAGAGTATCGACGAGCTGATCCGTGACCGTGTCGTGATGGTGACCGGGGCCGGCGGCAGCATTGGCAGCGAGCTGTGCCGGCAGATCGCCGCGCGCAAGCCGAAGCAGCTGCTGCTCGTCGATCAGTCGGAAGTGCAGCTTTTCCAGATCGAGCAGGAGCTGGTGTCGCGGACGGAGGAGGGTGTCTGTCAGGCACTTGTCGCCGATGTTCTCGATACGGCGCGGATCCACGAGATCTTCGGCCGGTATCGGCCGTCCGTCGTCTTTCATGCCGCGGCGCACAAGCATGTGTTCATGATGGAGCGCCAGCCGGCCGAGGCCGTGAAAAACAATTTTGTCGGCACGCACCGCCTGGCTCAGGCCGCCCGATCCTTCGGGGTCGAACGCTTCGTGCTCATCTCGACCGACAAGGCGATCAATCCCACCAGCGTCATGGGGGCGACGAAGCGACTGGCGGAATATGCCATTCAGGCCGCTCAGTCTTCTCCGGGCAACAAGACCAAGTTCATGGCCGTGCGGTTCGGCAACGTGCTCGGCTCCTCGGGAAGCGTCATCCCCATCTTCAAGCGTCAGATCGCGGCGGGCGGCCCGGTGACGGTGACGCACCCTGAAGTGACGCGCTATTTCATGACCATCCCGGAGGCCGTCGGACTCGTGCTCCAGGCGGCGACGATGGGCGAGGGTGGGGAGGTCTTCGTGCTCGATATGGGCACGCCGATGAAGATCGTCAACGTGGCCCGCCAGCTCATCCAGCTTTCGGGTTTCAAGCCCGATGTGGATATCGAAATCAAGTTCATCGGCTTGCGGCCCGGTGAGAAGCTCTATGAGGAGCTGCAGCACCGCGGCGAGAATCTCGACCGCACCGCGCACTCGCGCGTGATGCGGCTGCGAAGTGAGCCGATCGGCCGGGAAGTCTTCGAGGCGTGTGTGTCCGAGCTGGCTGGGGCCGTCTACTCGCTCGACGACGACGATCTGAAGCTGCTCATCAAGAAATACGTTCCCGAATATACACCGCATCTCTCGACTGCGAAGTCGGCACTGGAGGGCGGCGAAAACGCCAAAGCCCTTCCCGAGGCCGGGACCGGAAACGCGGCCACGGAAGCAGCGGGCGCGCCCGCCGAAACGGCAACCGGCGGAGAAGAGGAAAAAGCCGCTCCGGAGGAAAACGGCGGCGCTGAAACCGACGCCGCCGACTCACCGCGGCAGTCCACTTCGGCGGTCGGTTCGTGATTCGGGCCTCGGACGAATTGCTGTCGGGGGCATCGGATAAACCCTGATCGTGCGTGCCGCAGGCTCTCTGCCCTTGTCGCATTGCGATTGAGAATGCTACGGAAGTCGGTTCATGATGAGCGAACGCGAAGCAGTGCATCGATTCAGAGCCCGTGCCGACGATGGGCGCGGCCCCTGTGTCGGGCATGCCCGTGGCCGACGGATGGCCTCAGACGACGCCCGCACCCAGGGCAGATGCAAACATCTTAATCCCCCCATAACCTCAACCGTAGGCAATTACTCAGATGCTTAAAGAAACATCCCTGTCCCGTCCCGGTTCGCCAGCCAGGCTCCTGCGGCCGATTCTCTGGAGCGTTCTCCTTGGGGCGCTGTCTGCTCCCTGGGCCTCCGCCTCGCTCTGGGAATCCTCCTCGTGGGCACTGACCGGTGATCTCGCCGCCGAATTGGCCTACGACAGCAACATTTTCGGCCGGGCGGACGGCGATTCGGATGTTTCCCTCACGGCAACGCCCGCCTTGCACTGGAAGCGCAAAGGTTCGGTGACGCGCCTCGACATCGATCTTTCGGCCGATTTCCGCCATTTCTTCGAATACGACGATCAGGACGCGATCGATCCTTCCCTCAGGATCACCTACCGCTATCCGGAGACGGAAGAGACGCTCACCTCCCATCAGATCGACTTCGTGGCCGAAAGTCGTTCGAGCGTGAACCTCAACGTCGGTGACCGCACGAGCTGGGAGACGCTGCGGGGCGTCTGGTTCGGCACCCTGCGCGATACCGGCAAGACTCAGGTGCTTGGTCGGGTCGGTTCGGAATACGTCGATTACAGCGACTGGGGCACGAAGAATCTCGATTTCTTTGCCGGTCTGGGGCTCGGCTGGCTTCGCACCGAGCTGATGCAGCTCTACGTCAACTACGATTTTGAATATGAGGATGTCACATCGACGCGTTCCGGTGTGCTCGATTCGGACCGGACCTCTCATGGTATCAACTTCGGCGTGCGTGGCGAGCTGTCGCCGAAGATGGAGGGATCGGCCAATTTCGGTGTGCGCAACATCCGCTTCTCCGGTGGCATCAACCGATCGGGATGGGACTGGTTTGCCGACGCGGATCTGACCTGGCGGCTCCACGAGCGCCAGTCGTTCTCGATCACCGCGAGCCGGCGCAACCGTTTCGACCCGAACGGCAATCCCTACAACGACACCTACTTCCGCCTCTCGATGTATCAGGGGATCACCACCAGCCTGTCGGGCAACATCGGCATCGGCTGGTCGAGTTTCGGCTACATCGACGATGAGGGAAACATCAGTGAGGAACGTCGAGACGATATGTTTCAGGTTTCGGCGTCGCTCAATTACCGCCCGTCCGCCCGCTTCGAGGCCGATTGTCGCATCGAATGGTACAACAAGGATTCAAACAGCGAAATCTACACCTTCAATCGCACGCGGCTTTCTCTTCGCGCGAGCTACCATTTCTGAGTGCACAGCTCGCCACACATCCAGGGATCGCCTGAGTGCATTTGACTGATCGAAAAATGATGAAGAACTCCAGACGTGGTCTTCGCTTTGCGCGCGCTTCACTGTCCTGCCGGTGGCTGTTGACGGCCATGCTCCTGCTGCCGCTGCCTGCCGTGGGCCAGTTTGCCGGCGGTTCAGGCGGAGGCGGCGCATCCGGAGGGCAGACCTCGGGTGGCGGCCAGGCCGGCGGCGGCGCCGGGGGCGGCCAGTCCTTCAATGGCGGTTTCAACGACTTCGGTGTCGGCGCCAGTTCCGATTACGAACTCGCGCCCCAGGATCTCGTCATGGTCGAGATGTTCGGCCAGCCGGACATTCGCACGGTTCAGCGTCTCACATCGAACGGCGAGATCCGCCTCCCGCTGATCGGTCGGGTCTCGCTTCGCGGCCTCACCGTGCGCGAAGCCGAACTCGAGATCGAGCGTCTGTATCGAGAGGGTGGTTACTATGTCGAGCCGCAGATCATGCTCTCGGTGCAGCAATACAGCGAGAGGTATGTCGCCGTCTTCGGCCAGGTGCGCAATCCGCAGCGCATTCCCTTCCCGCCCGAGACGGAAGAGATGGGTATCCTCCAGGCGATTACGATGGCGGGTGGATTCACGCGGATCGCCAAGATGGACGCCGTGCAGGTTTCGCGGACAAACGAAAAGGGCGAGCAGGAGCGTTTCGAGGTCGATGTGTCGCGTTTGCTCAAGGCGAAGCGCTCATCGGATGAGAGCGAGTTCAAGCTGCTGCCTGGCGACCTTGTCTTTGTCCCGGAGCGGACGTTCTAAGGAAAAACGGTATCAGGAAACACGAGGAATCGGACACAGACTCAGCAGGACAAGCAGAAGGATTTGATATGAGTGGACCCGAAAAAGATTCGAAGACCGACCGCCCGGGCATCGGCCCCGCCGACCCGGGGGCGGCAGGAGGGCATCCGGGGCCACGGTCGGATGAGACACCGCATGAGTCCGGCACTGTGCCGCCGCCGGTGATCGTCCAGTCGGGCATGGATTTCGATGATGGTCTCTCCGTCGAGGACATCCGGCGCCGTCTCGGCGTCATGATGGCCATTGTCTGGCGCTATTGGCCGGCCGGCCTGGCGGCAGCCATCATCGTGGCCTCCGCCTTTGGCTGGTTCATGTTCAGCCAGCCGGTCATGCACACCGCGGTGACGACGATCCTCGCGCAGAGCCCGCTCGAGAAGATCCTCGTCGAAGCCAGCCCGGCCGGCACCCCCGTTCAGGTCGAGGAGAACCAGCTCAAGAATCACCTCTCGGTCATGGAGAGCCGTGCCTTTCGCCTCCGCTTCGCCGAGTCGTTCAACGCCGAGGAACAGGCGAGGATTCAGGCGCCATTTCTCGGCGAGGAAGACGTGCCGACAGCGGCGGAGATCGCGGCCAATGCCGTCAGTGTTTCCCGCGAGCGCGGGCGCGAGTTCTTCACCATCACCGCGCAGCACCCGGACCCTGAAGTGGCGCTCATGCTCGCGAATCGGTTCGTCAGCGAGTATCAGCGCATGATTCAGGACGAGGTGATGTCGGCCCGCAACCGAGCCATGCTCTACCTGCGGGAGCGGGCCGAAGAGCTGGCCGACGAGATCAAGCAGCTCGAGGACGAGCGGCGCAAATACCGCCTCGAATACAATCTGATCTCGGTCGAGGAGAATCAGGGCGTGCTCGCCGAGCGTCTCAAGCGCATCAACCTTGCGCTCTCCGAAGTGCGCCTCCAGCGCCTCGGCCTGGAAAATGCCATCAAGCAGGCGGAGGCCGATCTCGCCGCCAATCCGCTGCCTTTCGACAATCCCTCGCTGGCCACCTTCGGCAACAACCAGACGATGCGGCAGGAACTCGAGCGCTTGAAGAATGAGCGCGATCTCCTCGCGCAGCAATTCGGCCCGAACCATCCGAAGATGAAGGAGGCCGAGCGCAATATCCAGGGCATGGAGAATATCCTCAAGTCCGGCTTCAAGCTCGCCCTCGAAGATCTCAAGACGAAGCTGAAACTCGCCCGGGAGTCCGAGGAGCAGCTCACCCAGGAACTGAACACCGTCTTTGCCGAATCGCTCGAACTCGATCGCATGGCCGGCGGGTTCAAGCGTCTCGGCGACGAGCTTGCCGCCAAGCAGCAGGCGCAGGCCGATCTGCTGCAGCGCATCTCCCGCATCGACCTCAACGCCCAGGCGCCGGTCGATGCCCTCAAGGTGGTCGACTCCGCCTATTTGCAGCACGGCAACGCCCTGCGCATGATCATGGCGGTCGGAGGCATCCTCGTGCTCGGTGTCGGCTCTTTCATCGGCGTGCCGCTCGTGATCTACACGCTCACCGATCGGGTGACCGGCAGCATGGACCTCGAGTCGACGTTCAAGCTGGATACGCTCGGCGTGATTCCGCGGTTGCGCTCCACGCCGGTGGTCGATCGTCCGCACATCGTCCGTGACAATGTCGATCTCGAGCATGTCGAGAACTTCCTGGCTATTGCCGCCCAGCTCGACATCTCCTCCTCCGTCCCCTATCCGAAGCGTATCGTTATCACCAGCACGGTGCCGGGTGAGGGCAAGTCGATGGTCGCTTCGAACCTCGCCTCGACGTTCACCCGGTATGGCCGCAAGACGGTGCTCGTCGACTTCGATTTCCGTCGGCCGGTCCAGCAGGATCTGCACGACATCCCGGATGATCGTGGCTTCCTCGCGTGGGCGGCGGCCGACTGTCCGATGGGCGAGGATCTGCTCGAGCCGGGCGGTCCG
>RFJS01000025.1 GCA_003694825.1 Verrucomicrobiota bacterium
CCACCGATCATGATGCGCCCATCGGGCTGGACGACGACCGTGCGGACGGTGCCATCGGCATTGGGATCGAAGTCCGCGTCGATGGCGCCGGCGCTGGTGAACCGGGCGATGTGGTTGCGCGGCGTGCCGCCGAGCTGGGTGAACTCGCCGGCCACGAGCACGGCCCCATCGAGCTGCGCGGCGAGCGCGTAGACCGGGGCGTTCGGCGCGTCGGCGAACGAGGGATCGACCAGGCCGTTGTTGAAGACCCGCGCCAGGTAGGGCGAGGCCGCGTCGGAGAAGTTCTGGAACGCGCCGGCGACCACGAGGTTGGCCGGCGGGAACATGGACGTGTGGCTGCCGCCGACGACGGTGAGGTCGCCGTCGAATACTTCGATGACCTCGATGCGGCCGTTGGGCAGCGGGTTGTAGCTGCCGTCGACCTCGCCCGTGGGCAGGAGGCGCGCGAAGGCGTTGCGCAGGGACGGATCCTCGGTGATGTCCGGCTGCAACAGGGTGAAGGCGCCGCCGATGAGGATGCGGCCGTCGGAAAGGACGGCGATGGCCTCGATCTCGTCGTTGGGCGAGGGGTTGAAGTCGGCGTCGACCGTTCCGTCCGGATTCACCCGGGCGAGATAGGGCCGCACGATGACCTCGGCCTCGGTGTTGTTGCTGGCATTGGGCCGCAGGGTGGTGAACTCGCCGCCGATGAGGTATTTGCCGTCACTCTGCACGGCGATGGCGTTGACGGTGCTGTTGGGCCGCGGATCGAAGCCCTCGTCGAGCGAGCCATCGACGTTGAGCCGCGCAAAGTAGGGCCGGCTGACGGTGCCGACGTTGGTGAAGGTGCCACCGATGAGGATGGAGTTGTCGTCGAGCACCTCGATGGCGTTGACGGCCGCGTTGGGCGCCGGGGCGAAGGCTGTGTCGATGGTGCCGTCGGTATTGATGCGCGCGATACCGCGCTGGGCGACGGCCTCCTCGGCGCCGTTGGGGTTGAATCCGGTGAACAGGCCCGAGACGAGGATTTTGCCGTCGGCGAGGATCTCGATGTCGGTGACCGTGCCGTTGGGCGCCGGATCCCAGGTGGTATCGAGGGTGCCGTCGGGGTTGAAGCGCGCGAGGCGGTTGCGCTCACCTTCGCCGATGGTGACGAAGCTGCCGCCGATGATGATCTTGCCATCGCTCTGCACCGCGATGGCGTTGACGGAGGCGCCCGGATCCGGCGCGAAGGTGCGGTCGAGCGAGCCGTCGGGCTTGAAACGGAAGACGTTCTTCCAGCTGGCGTCGGGCGAGCTGATCAGGCCGCCGACGATGATGCTGCCGTCGGCCTGCCGGGCCACGGAGCGAACGACACCGCTGAGCTTGGAGATGCCCCCCTGGCTGAACCCGGGGAGGAACTCACCGTCGGCACCGAGCACGGCGGCCGGGCCGCCGACGTCGACCGAGAGTTCGCCGGTGTCGAGCGGCAGGATGGCGTGGACGGGGCCGTCCGGCTTGGCGAAGAAGCCCGAGTCCGGTGTGCCATCGGAACCGATACGCATGAGGTTGACGCTGCTGGAGCCGGCGATGCGCGAGAACTCTCCGCCGAAGATGATGCGCCCGTCCTCCTGCACGGAGATGGCGCTGATGCTGCCGGTGACGGCGTTGCCGGCGTTGGGCTGGAAGCCGGTGTCGAGCGTGCCGTCGAGGTCGAAGCGCACCAGGCCCGATCCCGTGCGGATGCCGGAGCCGTCCGGCGCCTTGACCAGGGAGAATGCCCCCCCGACGAGGGCGCCGTTTTCCACCGGCAGGAGCGTGGCGACGTCCCCGTTGAATTGCCAGGCGAACTGGTCTGGCGCGGTGCCGTCGGCCTCGAGCCAGGCAAAGCGCGGCCGCGAGAGCGCCGTCTCCGAGCCGTTGGGAGTGACGGTCGAGAAGAGGCCGGCGATCTGGATACGACCGTCGGACAGGACCGCGATGTCGTTGACGACGGAATTCGGACTGGGATCGAAATCGGTGTCGAGGGTGCCATCGGCGTTGAAACGCGCGAGGTTGGCCCGGGCCACGGCCGAGGTGCCGCCATGCTCGAGCACGCTGCCAAAGGAACCGCCGACGAGGACCTTGCCGTCCGGCTGGAGGGCGATGGCCGAGACGACGCCGGAGAAACCGAGGTCGAAGTTTTCATCGAGGGTGCCGTCGGATTTGATCTTCGCGAAGTAGCGGCGGATCTGAGAGTCGCCCTCGTTGTTGGGCCGCATGGCGGTGAAGAAGCCACCGATGAGCATGGAGCCGTCGTCGAGCAGCTCGATGGCCTGGACGATGTTGCCGGCGTTGGGGTTGAAGGTCGTGTCGAGCGAGCCATCGGCGTTGCAGCGCGCGATGAAGTTGCGCGTCGTCTCCTCTTCGGCGCCGTTGGGCGCGACGGCGGTGAACTGGCCGACGAGGACGATCTTGCCGTCCGACTGCACGACGGCGTCGAGCACGGCCTGGTTGGGCGCGGGGTTGAAGCTGCGATCGACGCTGCCGTCAGCGTTGAAGCGCACGACGTAGAGCTTGGTCTCGCCTTCGACGCGGGTGAAGGCGCCGCCGACGATGAAGCGCCCGTCCGGCTGCACGACCACGAAGTTGCTCTCGTTGTTCATCTCCGGGTCGAAGGAGGGATCGACGGTGAGATCGGGCAGGAGCTTGACGATGCCGTCGCGAGTCACGCCGGCGAAGCTGCGGAAGGAGCCGACGACGACGTAGCCGCCATCGGGCAGGCGGGCGATGTCGTTGATGCTGCCGGAGGTAGCGCTGCGAAACGAGGTGTCGACCGCGCCGTTGGGCAGGAGGCGGGCGAGGTGGTTGCGGGAGACGCCGCCGTTTGCCCCGGTGCCCACGACGGTGGTGAAGTAGCCGCCGATGACGAAGGAGCCATCGGGCAGCGGCAGGAAGGAGGCGACTTCGGCGTTCGGGAAAGTGGTGAGGCTGGTATCGACGGTGCCGTCGGGATTGAGCCGGGCGATGTAGGAGCGGGCGACGCTGCTCGTGGATTTCGGCGAGTAGATGAGGTTGAAGCGCCCGCCGATGAGGATCTTGCCATCGGCCTGCACGGCCATGCCCGTGACCGCGGAGTTGGGCACGGGGCGGAAACCGCTGTCGAAGGACCCGTCCGGAGCGATGCGCGTCATGCGCGGCTGGGTGATCGAGCCGCTGTCACCGATTTCGACGTCGATGAAGTCGCCGGCGAGCAGCAGCGAGCCGTCGGCCTGGCGGAGGATGCTGGTGACTCGGTTGTCGAAACGGGCCTGGATCGAGTCGTCGAGCGTGCCGTCGGCCCGCAGGACGGCGAAGCGCAAGCGCTCGATCGGTTCGGTCCCGCCGGTGGGCCGGATGGCGGTGAAGCCCCCGCCGATGGCGAGTCGCCCGTCCTCGAGCCGTGTGAGAGCGAGGACGACGCCGTTGGCCTCCGGATCGAAGGTGGTGTCGACGGTGCCGTCGCTGTTGAGCCGGGCGAGACGGCCGCGGGCGATGACCTCGCCCTGGCCATTGGGCTGAAAGCCGGTGAAGCCGCCGGCCACCACGAGGCGGCCGTCCGGCTGCAGCGTCATGGCCCGCACGAGGGGTTGCGGGTAGGTGGTGCCCTGCGGATTGGGATCGTAGGCGAGGTCGAGGCGGCCATCGGTCTCAAGCCGGGCAAGACCGTTTCGCGGCACGGGATTCTCCGCGGCGTGCGAGCGCACGGTGGTGAACCGGCCGGCGACGATCACCTTGCCGTCGGGCTGAAGGACGACCGTGTGCACCGGGCCGTCGAATTCCGCCCAGAACGTGTAGTCGACGGTGCCATCCGGATTGAGGCGGACGAGGCCCCGGCGATCCCAGGGCAGACCGACGCCGTTGGGATTGAGGAAATGGAAGGAACCGGCGGCGATGATTTTGCCGTCGGGCTGGCGTGCGAGGGCGTAGACGTTGCCGTCGGCGTTCGGGTTGAACACCTCGGCCGTCGGCTGAGAATACCCCGGGGACAGCACCCAGGCCAGGAGGACTGCCGCGGTGACGACAGTGTTGCGCAAAGAGCGAAGCATGCGGTGAGTCATCGTTGGGGAAAGGGTTAGAACATCGTGGTGATGCCAAAGCGGAAGCCGGTGCCGCCCGACACGTCGATTTCAGCCCGGCGGCCGCCGAGCTCGATCTCGAGGTCGCTGGAGGACCCCTCGTGGACCGCGCTGACGAACAGGCCGGTCTTCGAGGTGAACCAGAACTCGAGATCGACGGAGCCGTAGTAGCCGAAAACTCCGTGGCTCTCGGAGGTCGACTCATCGGTCTCGCGCAGCTCGTCGATCATGCGGTCCTGCATGAACAGGCGCTCGTCGTATTTCATCTTGTAGCCGAGCACCGAGTAGGAGACGCCGGCGCTGGCGCGCAGCGAGAGGCGGCGCGTGGCATAAAAACGCGTCCAGACGCCGGCCCGCATCGTGCCCGCGGCGCCCTTGATCTGCCAATATCCCTCGATGTCGGCCGCCCCCGGTTCCGAGGTGATCGTGCGCGTGACCGGGCGGTTGCTCAACAGGATCGAGGTGTCGAGAGAAATGGTGGAGGTGGTGCCGTCGTCGTTGACGATGGTGACGGTCTTGCTGGACGGGGAGGAATACGGCGGCGAGACATTCTCGATGATCGGGATGAACGCGCCATCCACCGAGTAGCTGTCGGTCAGGGTCTGGAGGGTGGCGGTGATGTTTTCGCGCGTCTTGGCGTTGATGTCGGTGACACCGAAGCCGAGCGTGACGCCCCAGGAGCCGCTGCGCCGGGTGTCGGGCAGGCGTTTGCCGTAACCGGCGATGCGCCAGCCCAGCTCGAGATCGACGCCCGGCAGCCCGCTGGAGTCGGACTCGATCACCGTGTCTTCGCCGAGCGTGCTGTAGGTGTGGAAATTGATGGATTGCCCGTCGGCCGAGGCCTGTTCCGGAAAGACGAAACCCCACGTGTCGGTGAAGCCGTCGTCGATCTGGGCCTGGCTGCCGGCACCGGCACGCTGGTCGAGCCGCACCGTGCCGTCGTGGTAGTTGCGGAGCATCACCGAGGTGAGGTCGCCACTGTCCAGCGTCGAGGTCAACGTGCCCAGCCCGCTGAACTTGACCGAGGTGCTTCCGGAGAAACGCACGCCGAAACTGAAGCTGCCTCCAGGCTCGCTCACGGCGCCGATGCCGCCTCCAAAGGAAAGCGGCGGGGCCTGACCAAGAACCGCGACCGGTGCGACGAACACCGAGAGCGCAGTCACCATTACAGCGAACAAACGGGACATAAGCGATCCAGCAAAGCTGCGGTTGGAGGGGCCACAAGCCTGATTATCCCTCTCGGGCCCGGATAAGGACGGTTTGCCACCACACAACGGCATGGCGGCCGCACCCGGACAACCACCGCACAGGCATGCCGGACCGCGCGCAAACGGGAAAGACGCACCTGCGATCGAAGAACCGGCGTTGGGGAGCGGGAGAGATGTGACATCCGGGAGACTGACGATGTTGATGACCCGGCACCGGTGGCGCGGCAAGACACCATCACCCGGAGACGGGACCTTCTGGGAACATCGCCGCGGCTGTCCGGTTCCCGAAATTCCGCTCCGGGTGTCTCCAATGGCGCGCAAAGTTCTGTCGCGGGGGCGCCGCGTCCGCCCGCCGGGCAAGGCGTCCGCCCCGCGCCGGGTCCGCCCCGCGCCGCGCCTGGTTGATCAGGCGTCCGCTCCGCAGCCGCCTCCACCCGGGGTGAGCAGGTGAAACACATCCCCGGCCTCGGCTTCCACGCCATCGATCGGCCCCAGATCGACCCGCGCGCCATCGCGTCGTTCGAGCCATTGGCGACCGGGCGCGCCCGCCTCGCCGCCATCCAGTCCCGGTGCGCCGCGCACCCGGCGCTGCGTCAGCACCGACAGCGCGACCGACTCGAGAAAACGCAACACCCGCTCGACCCCGCAGCCGCCGCGCCAACGGCCGGCCCCGCCCGAACCCGCCCGAACCGCGAAACGCTCCAGGCGCACCGGCAGCCGATGCTCGAGCACCTCGGCGTCGGTGATCGCGGTGTTGGTCATGTGGCAGTGCACGGCATCCTCACCCGGAAACCCGGGGCCGGCCCCGCTGCCGCCGGCCACGGTCTCGTAGTAGCTGAAGTGGGCGTTGCCGAAGATGACGTTGTTCATCGTTCCCTGGCTGCAGGCGGCCAGGCCAAGCGCCGTGAGAAGCACGTCGACCACGCGCTGGCTCGTCTCGACATTGCCGCCGACCACGGCCGGACACGCCGCTGGATCATCCGGAAAATCCGGTGCGAGCATCCCGGGCGGGATGTGCAGATCCACATCGCGCATCAGCCCCTCGTTGAGCGGCAGATCCGCCCCGGCCAGCAGGCGCAACACGTAGATCACGGCGCTGCGCACGATCGCCGGCGTCGCATTGAGATTGCCCGGATGCACCGGTGCCGTTCCGGAAAAATCCACGACCAGCCGCTCCCCGGCCGTCTTCCTGACGGTGACGACGATCGGCGATCCGTCATCCATGGCATCGGCCGCCCGGCGCTCGCCCCGGTGCGGGACACGCTCGAGCGCCGCCGCCAGCGCCGCGGCCGCCCTGTCCTTGAGCAGGCGCATGAAACGCCGCACCCGATCCGCCCCGGCGTCGGCGGCGAGGCGCTCCAGGGCATCCGCCCCGCAACGCAGAGCCGCGACCTGCGCGTGGAGATCGGCGATATTCTCCTCGACCGCCCGCGAGGGAAAGGGGCCGCCGCCGAGCAGCCTCCGCAGCCCCTCCCAGTCCGCCTCACCACCGCGCATGAGCAGCCGCGGCGCGATCACCACGCCCTCTTCGGCGAGCGAAGCCGCCCCCGGCGGCATCGAGCCCGGCCGCGCACCGCCGATCTCGGCGTGATGGGCGCGGTTGGCGACATAGCCCAGGAGCGATCCGTCCGCCGCATACACCGGCGCGATCAACGTGACATCCGGCAAGTGGCTGCCCCCATACCCGGGATGGTTGGTGATGGCGATATCGCCGGGCGCGAGATCGAGCACGGCCCGCACCCGCCGCACGCACTCGCCGAGCGCGCCGAGGTGGACAGGAATGTGCGGGGCGTTGGCGACCAGCTCCCCGTCCGGATCGAGCAGCGCGCACGAGAAATCGAGCCGTTCCTTGACATTGACCGACACGGCGCACCGCTGCAGCAGCATCCCCATCTCATCGACCAGGGCGAGAAACCGGCAGGTGAACAGCTCGAGATCGACCACCTCCGCGCGTCCACCATCGCCATCGGCACCGGCGGCCGTCTCCGCCGCCGCTCCGATCCGCGCCCCCGGGGCGGCGGCGCGCTCGAGGCGGATCGTGCCCTCGCTGCCGACAACCGCCGTCCATCCCTCGGCGATGAACAGGGTGCTGAAACGATCCTGCACCAGCGTCGGCCCGGCCAGCCGCATGCCGGGAGAGAGCGACTCGCGCGCGTGCGCCCGCTGCCGCCCGGCAGGCCCGGCTTCCCCCGCCGCGGCAAAACGCTCCCGCCCTTCCCCGCCTCGCCGTTCCGAGACCACGACACGAAGCGTCACCAGCTCGACGGCCCGGTCCCCGGGCACGTGGCCGTAGCGGCGCCGATAGGCCTCGCGAAAACGCTCGGCCACGGCTTCGCCGACCAACGCCCCCGCTCCATCGAGGTTCACGGTCAACACCGACTCCTGCCCGTCGAAACGCAGCTCCGCCTCCCGCCGCCGCACTTCAACCGCCTCCGCCGCGACCCCGTCGGCCGCGAGCGCGGAACCGGCCTCTGTCTCGAGCTCCCG
>RFJS01000217.1 GCA_003694825.1 Verrucomicrobiota bacterium
CGCCGGTTCGCCGCCACCGCCATCGCGGGAGATCCCGGGCCAGCAACCCGGCCGCCGCGCCCGAATACCAGCGGTAGCCCACCCGGCGTTCGTGCTCGATCTCGCTGAGGCGCTCGTGCACCACGCTGTCCCGTCCGAGGAAGATCGGCCGCTGCGTCTCGATGTCATAGAATCGCGCCCAGAGCGGTCCGGCCTCCGGGTCCGGGACGAGCACCCGGTCGCGCCCACCCGGCAGGCCCGGTGCGTCCACGAATTCATAGCGAAAACCGCGGATCGCCGTCCGCTCAAACCAGGCGACCGCGCCTTCGACCGCCTCGACGATCGCCGGCGAGAAGTCGTCGAGTTCCATGAGGAATCGGACAATCTCCACGCTCTCGACGCCGGAAAGCGAGATGGGCTCGTATTTGCGCGCCGGGGCCGGCGCAAGCGTCTCGGCATCGTGCTGGGCGCACCACACGGTCTTCTCGCCATCGACCACGACCTGAGTGGCGAGAATACACGCCACTCCGCGTTCGACGGCTTCCGCAGCCCGCTGGCGCATCTCTGCGCCGCGAAAGGCGAAATCGGGTGCTCCGCACGCGACATCCCGCAGGAGACGCAACACCCGGATCATGGCGTCATCGTTGTAGGTGATATGGTCGTGGTAACCGCCGATCAGCGGATAAAACTGCGGCCATCCACCATTCGGATACTGCGCCTGCAGCAGGTAGTCCACGCCACGGCGTATCGCCTCCGCCCATCGCTCATCCGGATGGGCACGATACACCCGGGCGAGAAATCGCAGCTCCCTTGTCGTGGCGCCATTGTCGATCGTCGATCCGGCCTCGGCCGCCCGGCGCAGAAGTTGCGCCCGCTCCTCGGCCGAACGGTCCGCGGCAAGATCGATATTCTTGGTCCAGCCGCCCGATGGCAGCTGAAAGGCCAGCACCCGCTCGGCGATGCGGACCGCTTCTTCTGCGCCATACCAGCCAGACGGCTGGTCGAGAATGGTTTTCCACGACACCGCGCCCCGGGCCGGGCCACACATAATCACCGCCAGCAAAACCGGCGCGGACAGGAGGATCTGTCGAAAGCACCGCATCGGCATCCACGGGAGCGCTTATTCGTCCGCCGGCGTGATGCTGTGGGCACTGCGCCGCTTGCCCGCCGGCACGACCTGGACACCATCGAGCACGACGCGGCCCGCGTGTTCGATGCGCTCGGGCAGACTGACGCCCCGGAAGATACAGTTGCGGAAACGGATATCGTCGATGGTCGCCTCCGGAAAACCGGCAATCCACATCACCCGGGGGCTGCCGTCGCTCTCCACATTGTCGATATGGACCCGCCGGACGGTCGGGGGATGGTCACCGTCCGGACCCTCTTCATAGAGGAAGTCGATCGTCAGGACTGCTTCGGTGACGTGTCCGATCTTTACATTGCGCATGAAGACGCCCTCCACGACACCGCCTCGGCGGGCATTCGACTTGAACCGCAGCGCGCGATCGAGGTTCGGACTGCTCATCGTGCAATTCTCGACGAAGACATTGCGGCATCCGCCGGAAATCTCGCTGCCGATCACCACGCCGCCGTGCCCGTCCTTCATGACGCAATTTCGCACGATGATATTCGCCGACGGCACGCCGACGCGCCGTCCGTCATTGTTGCGGCCCGACTTGATCGCGATGCAGTCGTCACCGGTGTCGAAGACACAATCTTCGATGAGGACGTCGGTCGATGCCTCGGGATCGCAACCGTCGTTGTTCGGACCGTGTGAAACGATATCGACACCGCGAATGGTTACGTTCCGACAAAGCACCGGATGAATCTCCCACATGGGCGAGCGGCGGATCTTCACGCCTTCGATCAGGACATTGCGGCACCGGTAGAACTGAATGAAGTTGGGCCGCAGGAAGCTGCCTTCACCGAAGACGCGCTCTTCGACCGGGACACCCGCTTCGCCCATCTCAATCAAGCGCTGTCGCGCCGGCGTCTGCAGCGTCGGGCGTTCGCTCGATTTGTCGTTCCAACTCCACCAGTTTCCCCAATTGGCGCCGCCATCGAGCGTACCCGCTCCGGTGATCGCAATATCGTCCTGCTCGTAGGCATAGATCAACGGGGAATAGTTCATGCACTCCACGCCCTCCCAACGCGTCACCACGACCGGAAGGTAGTCCTGCGGGTCGGTGGAGAAGTGCAGCACCGCTCCCTTCTCCAGGTGCAGATTGACCCCGCCGCGCAGGTGAATGGGACCGGTGTGGAATTCGCCCGCCGGGACGACAACACGACCGCCCCCGTCGGCGTGGCAGCGCTCGATCGCATCCCGGATGGCTTCCGACGCGTCGCCCCCCGGACGCGCGCCAAATTCCGTGATCCGGTAGTCACGTTCGGGAAAGACCGGGGCCTGAATTCGCGAAAGGATGCGCTCATAATCGCTCCACCCCACCGCCACCGGCACCGGCCCTTCATCGCAAGCACCTGCCGTCTCGACGAGCCGCTCAACTTCGATGCATGCGAGAATGAACGGACCGACGCCCTTGAGATCGTTTTCCACGATCGGCTCGCTGATGTAATAGGCAAAGCTGCCATCACGCGGGCAGCCCGCGCGATTGGTGTATCCGAGACCGGCCACTTCACAGATCTGCGTGAGGCTGATTCTCCCCTCGTCGTCACGCCGCACGAACTCCCGGAAAATACCGCGAAAGCCGCGTTCGATGACCGGGAGATAACGGACGCGAGGCAGGTAACCCTCGTTCACCGCCTTCGCCAGAGCGTAGACGAACATCGAAGAGGCACTCGCCTCCAGGTAGTTCCCCGCCCGACCCGGCTGATCGAGAATCTGCCACCACACCCCTGTATCGGGATCCTGATACCGGGCAATGCCGTCGGCGACACGACCCAGCACTTCTACGATGCTTTCGACACCGTGATGGGTGCCGGGCATTTCTTCGAGAACATCCACCAGCGCCATCGCATACCACCCCTCGGCCCGCCCCCAGAAGTGCGGCGAGGCGCCGGTCTCCGGATTCGCCCAGATCTGCTCCCGTTTTTCATCCCACGCATGGTAATGCAGACCCTTGTCCGGATCGTAGGCATGCCTGTCGATGAGCAGGATCTGTTCGACGACATCGTCGAAGCCCTTCTCCTCGCCGAAAATCCGGCTGTATTGGGCATAAAATGGCGCTCCCATGTAGAGACCATCCAGCCACATCTGATAGGGATAGCGCTTTTTGTGCCAGAATCCGCCCTCGCTCGTCCGCGGCTGCTCCTCGAGCTGCCTGCGCAACAATTGCGCCGCCTTCAGATATCGATCGTCACCGGTTTTCTCGTACAGCTTCAACACGATCCGGCCCGGCGTGATCATGTCGATGTTGTAGTCGCTGAGACGGTAGGTGCGTATGTTTCCGTCCTCGTCGATGAATGAGCTGACGACCTCGGCTGCATAGTCCCGCCAGGCGGGATTGCCGGTCGCTTCAGAGAGGGTCCAAAGCGCGTAGGCGAACAGACCTGTCGTGTAGTCCCAGCGAGCTCGCTCGCTTCCCTCGAAGGCGAGCGTTTTGCCGCGCCTCTGGATCTCGAAATCGGCCATGGCCCGGGCATAATCGATCGGTCGCATGAGCCTCCCTCTCCCGGCATCCGATTGACCCGTCAGTTCCGATCCGATGGCTGGAGG
The DNA here is from genome assembly GCA_003694825.1 of Verrucomicrobiota bacterium. GTDB lineage: Bacteria > Verrucomicrobiota > Verrucomicrobiia > Opitutales > Opitutaceae > J108. The sequence goes on from RFJS01000217.1 coordinate 3,653, forward strand.
AGGCGAAAAGAGCACGAGAGGAAGAACAAGAGAAATAATTTTATACATGGGCCGTATGGTCCGGAAAAAGCCCGGACCGGCCGCGCCCCGTGCCGCCCGGGCCACGAGTCGAGTGCTTTGTCAATGGCACTCTACACATCAATGATCCGGGCGGAATGAACGGGCACGGCCGGTCGAGGACTTACCTGATGTAGGTTCGTATCACGCAGACGACAAACCTCGAGAACTCAGAACTTACCCTTGATACCAAAGGTCCATTGCGCGCCGAACCGCTGCTCGCTGTCGAGTATCGGGTAGTCACCGTCGGGACCTGGCAGATAGTAGACCTGCCGATACGGAGCGTTGAGGATATTGCGCGCGTTGACAAAGAACTCCATGCTGTCGGTCAGCTTCACATTCATATTCCAGTCGAGGGTCCGGCGTTCCTCGACCTCGAGAGCCGTCTGGCCGGACACGCCGTGGAGCGTGTAATTTCGGACCGTGGCCAACCCGGAAGTGCTGCTGGCGAAGATTTCTCGGCCCCGGATATTCCAGCGGAATTTCATGTTGATCCGCCAGAAATCGAGAATGAAGCCGTAGGAGACCGTTTTCTTGGCAAAATCCGGGAAATCGTCGGTAAACGGCGAACTGGCCCCGAAGTCACCTGAGGTGTCGAGGAAGGTTCCATTGGCGTAGACACTCGAGCCGCGGAACATCTCGGGCACCCAGTTGTAGTTGAGTCCCTGATTCCAGTTGATCTCGATGCCGGTCACTGTCCCATCGCCGAGCGTCTCGGGAAGGGTGATCCTATAGGGATCGATGCCATTGCCTCCGAGCACGCGTTCGGGAAGCCCGTAGGTCGCGACGTCTGCGGCAGTGACCTCGCGAGTGACGTTCTGAACATAATTGCTCATGTAGTTTTTGAAGGCGGACACCGAGAATACGCCGACGGGATTGAAATAGTATTCCGCCGTCAGATCGAAGTTGTTCGAACGCCGTGGCTTGAGAGCCGGATTGGAGATGCGGATCGTTCCGGTATTGTCGTCCGGATCAGCGGGATCGGGATCATTGATCGTCGTCACGCCAAACATATCCTGAAAATTCGGACGCCCGAGGGTGTTGGCATAGCTTAGGCGGAAAATCAGGTTGTCCCGGGGCTCCCATTTGAGGTGGAGACTTGGATGAAACGTGTCGTAGCTCGTCTCGCTGTGCGCCTTGTCGACGACGATTGTGCCATCTTCGGCAATGAAGCCCTCGCCGACCCAGCCATCACCCTCCATGTCCTGATACTTTCCGGTGAAGGCCGGCACCTCGCCCTCGATGTCAGTGTTTTCCCAACGGATGCCGCCAAGCATGGAAAGCTTGCCCTCGAGCAACTTGATCTCCCCCTGGATGTAGGCGGCCGTGATGTTCTCTTTCATGTCGAACATCGAGGAGGTCTTGCGATTGAAGCTGTCGGCTTCGTCGAAATCGAACTGCTCGGGATGCGCGAGAAAGTAGTCCCGCATCTGCTCGGAGCTGGGCCACCGCCATCCCTCGTATCCGAATCCGGGCGAGATATTCGTATACACCTTGTCCTCGAAATCCGCGAGTGTGAGGTTGTCGGCCTCGCCGATCGTGGCCCAGCGAAAACGATTTTCGTAGGCATAGCGGCTTTCCCGCGTGGCCCGGGCACCGACCTGGATGTTGGCCCGATTGCCACCGACGTCGAAATCCCGGCGCAGATTGATGCGGGCGCCGCCGATCCTGTCGCGGCTGTCCTTGGCCCGGGTATGGGCGCGATCCCAGTCGGTGTTTTCCAGAATGATCCCGCGGTCCGGCAGGAGATTGCCGTCTTCGTCGAAGGCGAAAATATCCGTATAGGCCGCCATCGCCGACTCCTGCATGAAGGCGAGTGTTTCGATTCCGTTCACATCAGTGGAGATCGTCTCCAGGGTCCCATGCTCGGCGTCGGCGTATTTGTTGGTGGCGTTGGAATACCACAGGCCATAGTCGAGCGTCCAGTCACCCATATAGTGCTTCATGGACGCATCCACGTGAAGCGTGTCGCCGAACTTGTCGCGCCACGACCCACCAATCGCCGTGCTCCGCTCCGGACCGATGGTGAAGGTGTTGCTGGCCAGCGTGTCGTCGAACCCGCTGGAGGCGCGACCGTCGATGCGCCAATCCCGGTTGCGGTTGCGGAACTCTGAGCTGTAGTGGTTGAACTGCGACCGGAGTGAGAAAATGGCGTTTTCCGTGAACTTGTAGTCGATGTTCGCCGAGACCGACTGCCGATTGGTGAACTTGGGGCCGTCCTGGATCTGCTGACGCAGAAAATACACATCCTCCGGCCCGCCCTGGCCGCCCCGGGGCGAGAAACCCCATTCGCGCCACCGAAAACGCTGCTGGATGTTGAAGTTGTTGGAATTCGAATAGCCGATGGACACACCGAGACGGTTGTCGAGCAACACGTCGGTGTAGAACAACTCGACGCCCGGCCATACCTTGCGGCGTTCGCGGTCACCGTTCCAGCCCGGCGATGTCCCCAGCTCCATGTATTCACTGTTCGCATTGAGCCAGAGCTTGTAGGTCAATGAGCGCCCGCCCCGCTGGAAGGCGTTTTTGCTGACCAGATTCACCGAACCGCCCAGCGAATTCGCCTCGTCCATCGGACGCGGGAGCTTGGTCACCTCGAGCATCTCCACATTGCTCAGCGAGATCTGCTCCAGCTCGAACGATCGGATTTTGTTTCCAGAGCCCGCGCTGGCCATCTTCGCCCCATCGACGGTCACGTTCGTGAACTGCGAGCTCATCCCGCGGAGCTTGATCGAGCGCACATCCGCCGCGACGTAGTTTACGGAAACACCGGGAAGGTTTTTCAGATACTCACCGATGTTGCCCTCGGTGATTTCGCCAAAGGCTTCCGCGTGCATGACGGTCTTGAGGTTCTCGGAAGTGCGCTGCTCGTTGAGCGCGATCGAATTGCCCTCGAGATCGCTCGTGGTCACTTCAAACTCGGCCATCACGACGATATCCTCGTCCGACACCTCGCTGTCCGCCTGCGCGAGCAGAATCTCCGAAACCGTCGTCTCGCCCGGCTGGACGTTGATCGTCACCCGCCGATCACGCAGGCCGGTGTGCCGCGCCACAATCGTGTATTCACCGGGCGGAATGTTGGAGAAGCGAAACACACCGTATTGATCCGTATAGGCTACGCGATTGGTGCCTTCGATACGCACTTCGGCATTCACGAGGCGTTTTCCGGTCGCGGCGTTTGTGACTTCGCCACGAATGGAACCCATCTCTGCGTCCTGGGAATAGCCGGGGAACACAATCGCGAACGCCAGAACGGCCGCGAGAAACGCCCGCAATACCGGGGCATGAAATGGCTGCACAGCAGCCCGGGGGAACATTGAGGTCATGGTTTGAGCAGTAGGGTTGGGTGTTCAGTGGTAACGACGCCACCATGAAATACCAACTTCACAAATCAACCTAAAAAACGGACACGTGACTGCGTTGTTTCTTTTCCCATTAATAACCAGATATTTAAGAGCTTCAGTTACCTTAGTTGTCGAATAATTTTCAGACTCGTGTCTCATACCTGTCTGTCTCCAAATCCGCCGCCGCATGTGTCTTCCCTTCCTCGGCGGGATGGTCTAACTCCTGCCTCAGCGACGAGTGATGAAGAAATCCGCCAAACCTCGCATCGTCCGGTCCACTGCCGAGCTCGCCGAATACGCCGGCCTCGCCCGCACGACGGTCTCGCGTGTTCTCAACGGGCACCCCGGCGTCAAACCGAAGACGGTCGAACGGGTTCGCCGCGCCATGGAGGAGACCGGCTTCACCCCGAACGCGGCCGCCATGCGCCTGCGAGGGAAGGGTGACTACACCGTGGGCATCTGCATGGAGACCCTGTTCACGCCGCCGATGGTCACGAAGCTCGCCCTGCTGCAACAGCGGCTTCGCCAGCGTGGCGTCAAATCCCTCATCGAGGTGGTGGAGAGCGGCCGCGTTCACGAGGTGGTCCAGCACTTCCGTTCCATGCAGGCCGATTGCATCACCTTCATCGGCCAGTTTGATCCGGCTGAAATCACCAATCAGGTCGCCATGCTCAAGCGCCTGAAAGTTCCGCACCTGCTGATCGACCAGTCCGGTATCGAAGGCGCAAATACCGTGACGATCGACCGCGAGCAGGCCATGCACGAGGTCGTCGCCCACCTCTATGAACTCGGTCACCGCTCCTTCGGCCTCATCGGCATGAACCGGCCGGTCGAAACCGTGCGCGCCCGTCTTCGCGGCATCACCTCGGCCCTCGCAAAACATGGGCTCGACATCGCGCGCGACGCGCTCTCGCTCGACTACCTCGTCGACCGCGAACACGACTTTGCCTTCGGCCGGGAAGTCGCCGCCGCCTTCGCCCGCCGCGACGACCGCCCCACGGCCTTCATCTGCGTCAACGACGAAGTCGCCGCCGGCGCCGTCGTCGCGCTCAAGGAAGCGGGCCTGCGCGTTCCCGAGGATGCCTCGGTCGTCGGCTTCAACAATCAGGACATCTGCCTGATGAGCATTCCCACCCTCACTACTGTCGATCAGCAAATCGATGAGACAGTCGAGGCGGCTCTCGAGCTGATCCTCGCCCAGACCAGCAAGCCGCTGCGCCGCTCCGTCGCCCGCCTCATCCCGGCAGCCGTGATCCGGCGCGACTCCACCGGGCCGGTCCCCTCCGCCAGGCGGCCCCGATCCTGAGCAGCCGACGAGTCGAGGCGAAATGATCGAACAATCCGTATTCACTCATCTCGCACAGGCCTATGCAAAGGCAAAGCGCTACCCGCTCGCCGAAATCGATCCGCACGGACACATCCTCCAGGCCGAACGCCCCCGGCCGTGTCATGCAAGCGCAGCCTGCGACTCCGTCCGCGCCCTCGCCCTGACCGAGGCGCTTCGCTGGGGCGAGCCCTGCGTGATGAGCTGCCATTGCGGCCAGCTTCTCTGGGCTGTTCCCATCATGCACAACCAGCAGCTCACCGGCGGCCTCGCCGTCTGCGGCATCCCCCTGCGCAAACCGGGCCGCCAGGGCAGCCTCGACCGCCGGGTGCTCGCCGCCTGCGGGAAGCTGCTCGAAATCGCCGCCGAGGCCAACCTCACCAACACCGCCCTGCTCGCGGAGCGGCGGCGGCTCGCCCGCCGCGAACGCGAAAAGGCCGAAGCCATCCACGACCTCAAGGGCCGGTTTCACGACGACGTCCGCAGTATCTACCTGACTGATGAACCCGCCCTGCTCGCCGCCATCCGCCGCGGCGACCGCACCGAGGCACGCCGCATCATCAACCGGGTCCTCACCGCCATCTACTCGCTCGGCGGCTCCAATCTCGCCCTGCTCAAGAGCTTCGCCCTCGAGCTGGTCGTCATGATGACGCGGGCCGCCGTTCAAGCCGGCGGCACCGCCGAAAAAATCCTCGGCTTCAACTATCAGTCGATCACCGCCCTCGCCGCCATCCCCGACCAGGAAGAACTCGCCCGCTGGCTCTGCGACATGCTCGAACAGCTCATCGACGCCATCGGCGCCAACACCCGCCACCCCAACACCGTCCTCCTCGCCCGCGCGATCGAATACATGGAGGAGCACCTCGCCGATCCGCTCACCCGCGAACAGGTGGCGTCTGTCGCCGGCCTTTCGCCGAGCCATTTCTCCCACCTCATGCGCGAGAAAGCCGGCTGCAGCTTCACCGAACTGCTCACCCGCATGCGCGTCGACCGGGCGCGCTCCCTGCTCACCCGCACTCACGATTCCCTCGCCGACATCGCGCAACAGTGCGGCTTCAGCGATCAGAGTTACTTCACACGCGTATTCAGAAAACACACAGGAAAGACGCCGGGAAGCTACCGGAGCGAACTCGCCGGTTTCGCACAAGACTCCCAAAATCTGGCACCGTAGTTCAAGCCACGCCGCGGCCTCGTGCGGTAGAATAGCGCTCGA
>RFJS01000218.1 GCA_003694825.1 Verrucomicrobiota bacterium
CATCGTGCCCCGATTACGCGCACCGGTCCGTCCGGCGCAACGAGGAATCGCACCGCCCGCCTCCGGCTTCCCGCCGCCGCCGGCCTCCCAGCAGGAGCACCAGCCCGATCGAGGCAGCTGAAGCGGCCGCCGGCGTCACAGCTTCGGCGGTGAGGACTGGTTGCCGACATGGTAGATCTCCGCGATCAACCCGGCATACTTCTGCGTGATCACCTGGCGCTTGAGTTTGTAGGTGCTGGTCAGTTCATCGCCCACTTCGAAGGGCTTGGGCACGATCCGCCAGCCGTGGATCATCTCAAAATGCCGGAACCCCGTGCGGGCATTGACGAGCGCCTTGATCTCGCGGGCGAGGATTTGCTTGACCTCGGGATGGTCCGGAAGCTCGGCCGGATCGCCGATCTCGATGCCATCGTCGCGAAAGTTCTCCGGCCTGGTGACGATCAGCGCGGCGAGATGTTTCTGGTCCTGTCCGACGACCATGCACTTGTCGATGTAGGGCGATTCGGTGAGCTTGTTTTCGATCGGGGTCGGCTCCACGTTTTCGCCGCTGAGCAGCACGATCGTCTCTTTGCAGCGGCCGACGATGCGCAGGCAGTCGTTGTAGGTCATGATCCCGATATCGCCGGTGGCAAACCAGCCGTCTTTCATGACCTGCGCGGTGAGTTCCGGCTCCTTGTAGTAGCCTTTCATCACCTGCGGCCCGCGGACCTGGATCTCCCCACGCAGCCCGCGTCCGCCGCCCTTGCGCTTCGGATCCGGGAACAGCACTTCATGCGTATCCAGATCGACGATGCGAAGCTCCGTCTCGGGCCAGACCGGCCCCACCGTCCCGATCACTCGTTTCTTCCACGTGCGCACGGCGAGCACCGGACAGGTTTCCGTCAATCCGTACCCCTCGAGAACGGGGATGCCGATGTAGTTGAAAAACTCATCCACATGAGGCTGCAGAGCGCCGCCTCCCGACACGGTCCCGCGAAAAGCACCGCCAAGGATCGCGCGAAGCTTGCGGGTGACGAGGCCATCCATGACGAGGTAGGGAATCAGCAGCACGAGGTAGATCGCGGCGTGCCCGCACCCCAGCAGAAAAGAATACCAGAGCGGACGCCCCACCAGATCGATGCGGCGCCCTTCCACGAAGTAGGCCGAACGCCGCAGGCGCCACGAGAAGAAATAGGCGATGCGAAACATGGCCTGCTTCAGCGGCCCCTGCTTGTGCACGCTGTGAATGATTTTCTGATACAGATTCTCCCAGAGGCGCGGCGCCGAGAGCATGAGCGTGGGCCGGACGGTCTTGAGGTCATCGGCGATGGTGCGAATGCTCGTGTAGTAGGTGGTGGCGCCGTATGCCACCGACACCATGAGCGCGACCCGCTCGTAGATGTGCCAGATCGGCAGAATGGAGAGCAGCCGATCGTCCGGCCCCAGGTCGATCGGCAGATTGCGGATCTGCGACACCATGTTTGCATGCGTCAGTTGCACGCCCTTGGGGCGGCCGGTCGTGCCCGAGGTGTAGATGAGCGTGAACAGGTCGTCCGGTGCGACCCCCTGCATGCGCTCCTCAAGGCGGCGATCCCCCTCCGCCCGCAGCTGCCGCCCGCGTTCGACCAGATCCCACAAGCGCAGGACGCCGCGCTGCGGCTCGGCCTCGCGATCCATGACGATGACATGCTCGACGCCCGGCACCCGCCCCCGGTGCTTGAGAAATTTCTCGAGCATGCGTCCATTGTCCACGAGCACGACGCGAACATCCGCATGGTTGAGGATGTAGTCGATCTCGGCAGCGGTGATGTCGGTGCCGCGAGGCACATTGTTCGCCCCGGCGGCAAGGATCGCACAGTCGCTGATCACCCACTCGAGGCGGTTGTCGGCCAGTATGGCCACATGCTCGCGCGCCGCGACGCCAAGCTCGATCAACGCAGCGGCCAGGTCGCAGCCGGTTTCAAACAGCTCGCGAAAAGACATGCTGCCGTAGCTGCCATCGGGCAGGCGCGGGCAAAAAGCCGGCCGTTCGCCGTAGAGTTCGGCGGCCAGACGGTAGACTTCGACAATGGTTTTCGCGGCGCGGATTCCTTTGGTCAGCGCCATGAGACTGGAAGGGTTTCAGGCATTTCCGGGGAGGGCGGTAGACGGTGGAGATGCGAAGCGCCCAAAGCAAGCGCCCCACCCCGTTTTGCCAAGGCGAATTCGAAGGATCCGACCGCAATCGCGATCCGTAAAATTACGTAGCCGCCAAGGTCCGATGCGCCCCATTCGCCGACCGGCCGGCGCGTCCGGGCGCCGCGCCCATCGCCCCCGCCGCCTCCGATCGAATCAGCTTTTCAACTACACTTCGGTCACACTCCGCCCGCAATCGGCGCGGAGGACAATTGGCCCTTGCCCTGCGATCCGCATCACCGCCACGCTTTTTTCATGGAGTGTCGCCCCTTCTGTGGCGCGTGCTGCATCGCGCCATCGATCCGGTCTCCCATCCCGGGCATGCCTCATGGCAAGCCTGCCGGCATCCCGTGCGTGCAGTTGCTGCCGGACATGCGCTGCGCCCTGTTCGACAAACCCGAGCGCCCGCGCTTCTGCACGACTCTCCAGCCGGAGGAGGCGATGTGCGGCGAGAGCAGAGAGGACGCCCTCGCCCGCCTCGCCAGGCTCGAAGCCGAGACGCGCCCGGAACCGTC
>RFJS01000219.1 GCA_003694825.1 Verrucomicrobiota bacterium
GCAAATTCCCGGTTGCCTCCGGCGCCGGAACCTGTGAATTCCGCCCGCCAACGGCTCTGCTCATGTTTACCTGCTCCAAGGTCTATCACGACATCCCCTTTGCGCACCGTCAGCACCGCCATGACGGCCATTGCGCTCTCGTGCACGGCCACAACTGGAGCTTCCGCTTCACCTTCGGCGCCAACGAACCCGACGAAAACGGCTTCGTCATCGACTTCGGCCGCGTCAAATTCATCCGCCGCTGGCTCGAAGACACCTTCGACCACGCCTGTGTCTTCAATCGCGACGATCCCCTGCGCGAACAGCTCATCGCCGCCGCCCCCGAAGCCTGGAAAGTCCTCACCGTCGAAAGCTGCTCCTGCGAGGGCCTCGCCCGCTACGTCTTCGAGGCCATCGATCCCATGGTCCGCGAACACACCGCCGGCCGCGCCTTCCTCCTCGAAGTCGAGATCCACGAGGACAGCCGCAACAGCGCCACCTACCGCCCCGGCCGCTGACATCCCCGGCCGCGGCCGGTCGGCCTCCGCCAGGCCGCACCCCGCCCGTATCCTATCAACCAATACCTCCGCGGCCACAAACACGCCGCGCGTGCACGCCGGTGTTGACGTCAGCCCCCCTTTTCGCCGGTATGGCATCGTGCTCCACGTCCCCTGCTTCGAGACGTGACTACTGATTCATCCCCAGAAACCGCATACCCACCCCGCGTCCCCTCCGGAGAGGAACCGGCCCAGAAGCTCATCTGGCTCCTGCCTGCGCTCGTCCTCGTCGCCGGCCTGACCCTCGCCTACTACCTCGGGGCCATCGACCACGCCCTCGAGCTGGACCGGCAGCGCCGCGAAGCCACCCTCGTCGCCTCCCGCATCGCGAGCCACCTCGACCGCCGCGTTAACAACGCCGCCTATCTCGCCGAAGGCTACGCCTCCCTTCTCTCGCTCGACCCAGACGGCGCCCTCGAGCTATTCGAGCCAACAGCCCGCCGCCTCATCGCCCGCAACCCGGGGCTGCGCAACATCGCCGTCGCCCCGGGCAACGTCATCACCCGCGTCTACCCGCTCGAGGGCAACGAAACCGCCCTCGGCCTCGACTACACCCGCAACGCCGAGCAGTGGCCGGCCGTGCGCCGGGCCATCGAGGGAAAAACCATCGTCGTCGCCGGCCCCGTCGATCTCGTGCAGGGAGGCCGCGGCATCATCGTCCGCCGGCCCATCTTCCTCGACGATGCGTCCGCCCCCGACAGCGGGCGTTACTGGGGCCTGCTCTCCACCGTCATCCAGTTCGACACCCTCCTGCGCGAAACCCTCCAGGACCTGCCCGGCGAGAGTTGGGCGCTCGCCATAAGGGGCAAAGACGGCCTCGGCGAAAAGGGCGCGGTCTTCGTCGGGAAGACCGGGCTCTTCCAGCGCGACCCTGTCATCGCCACCGTCTCGCTGCCTGCCGGCGCCTGGCAGGTCGCCGTCATCCCCGAGGGCGGATGGGTCGTCTGTCAACCGTTCGCCTCGATCGACTTTCTCATCGGGAGCCTCGTCACGCTCGTGCTCGCCGCCCTCGTCGCCTTCCTCCTTCGCGAACAACGCGATCGGCTGCGCGAATACCGCGAAAAAATCCTCTCGCGCGAACAGCTCGAAGTCAGCGAATCCCGCCTTCGCTCCACGCTCCTGAGCATCGGCGACGCCGTCATCACCACCGACAACCACGGCCGCATCGACCTGCTCAACCCCGTCGCCGAAAAACTCACCGGATGGTCCGCCGCCGAGGCCCACGGCAAGCCTCTCGACGACGTCTTCCGCATCATCAACGAAGAAACCGGCCAGCCCGCCGTCAACCCCGTCCCCCGTGTGCTCGAGACCGGCTCCATCATCGGCCTCGCCAACCACACGCTGCTCATCAGCCGGGACGGGCGCGAAATCCCCATCGCCGACGCCGCCGCCCCGGTGCGCGACAGCGACGGCAACACCCTCGGCGCCGTCCTCGTCTTCCGCGACCAGAGCGCCGAACGCCAGGCCGAAAACCAGCTGCGCCAGGCCGAACAACGCCTTCGGCTCCTCATCGAACACGCACCTGATGCCATCGTCCTGCTCGATCCCGACACCGGCCGCTTCGCCGACGCCAACGCCGCCGCCGAGACCCTCTTCGGCATGCCGCGTGACGAACTGCGTCGGCACGGACCGATCGACCTCAGCCCACCGGTCCAACCCGACGGGCTGCGCACCCCGGAGAAAGCCGAAAGCCTCATCCAGGCCGCTCTCGGCGGAGAAAAGCCTGTCTTTGAATGGACCCACCGCAACAAGCGCGGCCACGACATCCCCCTGCGAAGTGCGCCTCCTCGCCCTCGAGCTCGGCGGCAAACGCCTCATCCGCGGAAGCATCATCGACATCTCCCGGCGCAAGGCCGCCGAAGCGCGCATCCGCCAGCTCACCCGCACCTACGCCCTGCTCAGCGAGGTCAACAAAGCCATCGTCCGCGAGTCCGACACAGCCACACTGCTGCAAAGCATCTGCCGCATCGCCGTCGAGCAGGGAGGCTTCCGCCTCGCCTGGGTCGCTCTCGCCTCCGGCGACGGCAGTGTCCGGCCCGCCGCCCGCTCCGCCGTCGACAGCGACACACTCGGCCTCATCCCCCGTTTCATCGGCGAGAGCGGCCCCGCCTGCCCCATCATCCGCGAAGCGCTCGAAACCAGCACATACGCCATCGCTCCCGACCTGCTCAACGATCCGCGCGCCGCATCCTGGCGCGAAGCAGCCACCACCACCGGCTGTCGCGCCATGGCGGCCTTCCCCATCATCGTCAACGGCCGCGTCCGCGGAACATTCAACCTGTATGCCGAGAGTGCCGCGGCCTTCTCCGACGACGAGCGCGCCCTGCTCGATGAACTCGCCCGCGACATCAGCTTCGGCCTCGAAGTCGGCGAACGCGAACGCGCCCGGCAGCGCGCCGAAACCGCCCTGCGCAACAGCGAAGAGCGCTTCCGCGAGATCGCCGAAACCATCGACGATGTCTTCTGGGTGACCGACATCCGCCGCACCCGCTTCCTCTACATCAGCCCCGCCTTCGAAAAAATCTGGGGGCGCCCCCTGCAAGACGCCCACGCCTCCACCGCCGTCTACCTCGACGCCATCCACCCCGACGACCTTCAAAAAGTGCGCGACGCCGCCGCGCCGGACGGCGACCCCGCCGCCTACGAAGTCCAATACCGCATTCGCCGGCCCGACGGCGCCATTCGCTGGATCCTCGAGAAGGGCTATCCTACCCGCGACCGCTCCGGCGCCTTCTCCCGCGTCATCGGCGTCGCCCGCGACATCACCGACTTCCGCGAACTCGCCGAACAGCTTCGCCACAGCCAGAAACTCGAAGCGCTCGGGCACCTCGCCGGCGGCATCGCGCACGACTTCAACAACATCCTCACCGCCCTCATCCTGCAGAAAAAAGTCGCCCGCTCGGCGCCCAACCTCCCCGAAGAGGTCCGCGAGTCGCTCGACGAGATGCGCCACGCCATCGACCAGGCGACCACCCTCACCCGCCAGCTCCTGCTCTTCAGCCGACGCCAGACCCCACAGCCACGTCCGCTCGACCTCAACGAATCCATCCGCCAGCTCACCCGCATGCTCGGCCGCCTCATCGGCGAAGACATCGACCTGCGGCTCGACCTGCATCCCGCCCCGCTTCCCCTGCGTGCCGACCCCGGCATGATCGACCAGGTCCTCGTCAACCTCGCCGTCAACGCTCGCGACGCCATGCCCGACGGCGGCACGCTCCACATCAAGACCGACGCCATCGAGCTTTCCGCCCCGGAAGCCGCACGCACCCCCGGCCTGTCCCCCGGCCCCTACGCCCGCCTCCGCATCCGTGACACCGGATGCGGCATCGAACCCGAGCTGCTCGAGCACATCTTCGACCCCTTCTTCACGACCAAGCAGCCCGGCGAGGGCACCGGCCTGGGCCTCGCCACCGTCCACAGCATCGTCGCCCAGCACCACGGACACATCACCGTCTCCAGCCGCCCTGAGCGCGGCACCACGTTCACCATCCTCCTGCCCCTCGACAAAGACCCGGCATCCGGAGAACCCCCGGCCACTTCGGCCCCGGAGAAAACCGGCATGCCGTCCGGCTCCGAAACGGTTCTCCTCGTCGAAGACGATCCCAAAGTCCGCCGCCTCACCGAGCGCATCCTCCGCCGCTACGGCTATACCGTGCTCTCCGCCGAAAACGGCCGCCAGGCGCTCGAACTCTGGGCCGCGGAGCGCGACCGCATCGACCTGCTCCTCACCGACATCGTCATGCCCGCCGGCCTCTCCGGGACCGACCTCGCCCAGCGCATCCGCGAGGATCGGCCCGACCTTCCCGTCCTCTTCATCAGCGGCTACGATGCCACCCACGCCGGCCGCAACCGCCAGCTCGACCCCGGCGAGCACTTCCTCGCCAAACCCTTCCTCCCCGAGAACCTGCTGCAGAGCGTCCGCCGCTGCCTCGGACGGTCGGCCCCCGGCCGCTGAAAACGCGGCCCAAACGCCGAAAGCGCCGCCTCGCCGCCGAAAGCGGCGCCCGCGCCAGGCGGTCATCTCTTTCCACGCGGGACGAGTCGCCCCGCCGGCCCCAGAAGGCGCGGTCACGGGCGCGGGAAACAGCAGAGGCCCAAAAGCCCCCATATCCAACCGCTGCATTCCCGCCTTGCGGCTGACCAGCCGTGGGCCCGCCCCCGGTTCACGATACGCCGGACGCGGGCCCCACTCCGGCCCCGGGCTCAGCCCACCGACGGCAGGCCGGCCAGCGCCATCGCGACCTCCTCGCTGCTGTATTCGTGATCGCGCAGGAGACCGGCGTGATAATCCATGTAGGCCTGCAAATCGAAGTGACCGTGGCCGCAGAGATTGAACAGAATCGTCTCGCTGCGTCCCTCCTCCTTGCAGCGCAGGGCCTCATCGATCGCGCCCTTGACCGCGTGGGTCGCCTCGGGCGCGGGCAGGATGCCTTCCGTGCGCGCGAAGGTGACACCGGCCTCGAAACAGGCCAGCTGATGATAGGCGCGGGGGTCGACATGCCCCCGGCTCACCACCGCTGACACCAGCGGCGCCATGCCGTGGTAGCGCAGCCCGCCGGCATGGATGCCCTCCGGGACGAACTCGCTGCCGAGCGTATGCATCTTCACCAGCGGCGTCAGGTGTGCGGTATCGCCGAAATCGTAGGCATACTTGCCGCGAGTGAGCGTGGGACAGGCCGCCGGCTCGACCGCGACGATGCGGAAATCCTTCTCCGCCTCGCCGCGCAGCTTCCTTCCGAGGAAGGGGAAGGCGATGCCGGCGAAATTGCTGCCGCCGCCCGTGCACCCCACGATCACATCAGGATAGTCGCCCGCCATCGCCATCTGCTTCTCGGCCTCCAGGCCGATCACCGTCTGGTGCAGCAGCACGTGATTGAGCACGGAGCCGAGAGCGTATTTGGTTTCCGGATCCTTCGCCGCCACTTCCACCGCCTCGGAAATGGCGATGCCGAGAGAGCCGGTGCTGTCGGGATGCTTCGCGATAATCGCCCGCCCCGCCTCGGTCTCCTCGCTCGGGCTCGCCACCACCCGCGCGCCATAGGTCTCCATCAACGCCCGGCGGTAGGGCTTCTGGTTGTAGCTCACCTTCACCATATAGACCAGCACCTCGATGCCGAAGAGCGCCCCGGCAAAGGCGAGAGAGGAGCCCCATTGCCCCGCGCCCGTCTCCGTGCTCAGGCGCTTAACGCCCGCCTGCTTGTTGTAGTAGGCCTGCGGCACGGAAGTGTTCGGCTTGTGCGAACCCGAAGGCGAGACGCCCTCATACTTGTAGTAAATCCGCGCCGGGGTATCGAGGGCCTTCTCCAACCGCCGCGCCCGAAACAGCGGACTCGGCCGCCACTGCCGGTAAATGTCGCGCACCTCCTCCGGGATCGGAATCCATCGCTCCGTCGAGACTTCCTGCTCGATCAGCGCCTCCGGAAACAGCGGGGCCAGATCGTCCGGCCCGATCGGCTGTTTCGTGCCCGGATGCAACACCGGCGGCAGCGGCTCGGCCAGGTCGGCCACAAGATTGTACCAGGCAGAGGGGATATCGCTTTCGGGGAGGAGGTATTTGACGGAGTCCATAAGCAAAAACGGGGAATGAGAGTGGAACGAACTGCCCAGGCTATCCGCGCCCACCGTCCCTGAAAACCCAGAACCTTGCGCAGAACTGAGTTTTGCCTGCGCATCACGTGCCCGCACCGGTTGCGGCCGATGCGCTTGTGAACATGCTATCTACCACCCCTTCCCCACGATGCCGCACCACCCGCCATCGGCCCATTCCTCCGGTCAGCCCCCCGCGCCCCCACAAACCGAGATCGTCGCCATCGCCACCCGCCTGCTCGACCGCGCCACCACAGCCGCTGCGCCACTCTTCAGCGTGCGCGGCGCCTACCAGCGGCTTATGGACTGGGCCATGCGCGACGAGGCCTTCAAGACGCGCCTCTTTCGCTTCATCGACGTCCTGCCCGCACTCGAAACCAATGCCGAAATCGTCCGCCACCTCCAGGAATACCTCGGAGAGGCGGCCGACGAACTCTCGCCGCTGATGCGGGGCGGCCTCGCCATGTCGGGCCTCGCGGCACCGGTCCTCGGCCCGGCCGTGCGCGCCAACATCACCTCGCTTGCGCGGCAGTTCATCGCCGGCGCCACCCCCGACGAACTCATCGCTTCGGTCCGCGCCCTGCACCGCCGCGACATCGCCGCCACCGTCGACCTTCTCGGCGAACTCGTCATCACCGAAGCCGAGGCCAGCCACTACCTGCGGCGCAACCTCGAGATTCTCGACGCCATGAGCGCAGCCGTCCCCACCTTCGGGGCCCCCTGCCGGAGCGATCTCGGCGCGGACGGCCCGCTGCCCCGCGTCAACCTCTCCGTGAAGATCTCCGCCCTCCACGCCCACCTCAACATCGCCGACCCCGACGCCGCTCTCCACGTATTGACCGAGCGGATGCAGACGATTCTCCGGCGGGCCGCCGCGCTCGGCGCCTTCGTCAACCTCGACATGGAGGACCACGCGCTCAAGGACCTCACCCTGCGCCTTTTCATGCGACTGCGGGGCTCGGCCGAGTTCGCCGAAAAGCCGGCGATGGGCATCGCCATCCAGGCCTACCTGAGGGACGGCCCGGACGATCTCGACCGCCTCCTCGCCTGGGCCCGCGAGCACCGGCGGCGCTTCACCGTGCGACTGGTCAAGGGCGCCTACTGGGACTTCGAGACGATCCGTGCCGCGCAGCACGGCTGGCCCTGCCCCGTCTGGGCCCGCAAGGCCGAAACCGACGCCGCCTACGAGCGCATGACCCGCCGCCTCCTCGCCGAAGCCGGCCTCATCGATGCCGCCTTCGGCACCCACAACATCCGCACCATCGCCCACGCCATCGCCTGCGCCAAAACCCTCGACCTCGACCCGCGCGCCATCGAATTCCAACTGCTGCGCGGCATGGCCGACCCCGTCAAAGACGCCCTCGTCGCCGAAGGCTGGCGCGTGCGCGAATACTGTCCCTGCGGCGAACTCCTTCCCGGCATGGCCTACCTCGTGCGCCGCCTGCTCGAGAACACCTCCAACGAGGGGTTCATGAAAAAAACCTTCGTCGATCACGCCGACCGAAACGCCCTCCTTGCGGACCCTGCCGCCGTCGCCGCCGCCCCCCCGCCTCAGGCCGAGGCCCGTCCTCGCCACCGCGCCGCCACTTTCGCCAACGAACCCGTGCTCGACTTCTCCCGTCCGATCGAACGCGAGGAGTTCGCCGCCGCCGTCGCCCGCGCCCGTCGGACTCCCACCGTCGAAATCCTCCCCGTCATCGCCGGCCGCCCTGTCGCGGCCAGCGCGTTTCTCGACTCGGTCAACCCCGCCGACCCCTCCCAGATCGTCGGCCGCATGGGCTGCGCCGACGTCGACATGGCCGACAGGGCCGTCGAAGCCGCCGCCCGCGGGCTGGAAGCCTGGGCCGCCCTCGACGCCGCTGAACGTGCCCACATCATCGAGACGGCTGCCGAAATCCTCCGCGAACGCCGCTTCGAACTCGCCGCCCTCGAAGTGATCGAAGCCGGGAAACCATGGCCGGAAGCCGACGCCGACATCACCGAGGCCATCGACTTCTGCACCTACTACGCCCGGCTGATGCGCCGCCTCGGCGGCGACCATCCCAACGAACGCGTGCCCGGGGAGGACTCCATCTCTCACTACCGCCCCCGCGGCGTCGCCGCTGTCATCGCCCCGTGGAACTTCCCCCTCGCCATCCTCTGCGGCATGACCACGGCCGCCCTCGTCACCGGCAACACCGTCGTCATGAAACCCGCCGAACAGACACCGGCGATCGCCCTGCGCCTCTTCGAGATCCTCCTGGAAGCGGGCGTGCCCGCCGCGGCGCTGCAATTTCTCCCCGGCCGCGGCGAAGAGGTCGGCGCGCGGCTCGTCGCGCACCCGCGCGTGGCGGTGATCGCTTTCACCGGCTCACGCGAAGTCGGCCTGGCGATCTGGGAAACCGCCGGCCGCACCGGCGCCGGCCAGAGCGGCCTCAAGAAAGTGATCTGCGAGATGGGCGGAAAGAACGCCCTGATCATCGACGACGACGCCGACCTCGACGAAGCCATCCCCGGAGCGCTGTATTCAGCATTCAGTTTCGCCGGCCAGAAATGCTCCGCCCTTTCCCGCCTCATCGTCCTCGAGAGCATCCACGACCGTGTGGTCGAACGCCTCATCGGCGCCGCCGAGGGGCTTGTCGTCGACGCGCCCGAACACCCGGGCGCCGACCTCGGCCCTGTCATCGACAGCGAGGCCCGGAGCCGGCTTCTCGCCGCCATTGAACGGGGGCGGCGCGACGCCTGCCTTCGCTGGCAGGGACGGGTGCCCGGCGGCAACGGCTTCTGGGTGCCGCCGACGATCTTCACCGATGTGCCCCGCGACAGCACCCTCGCCCGCGACGAACTCTTCGGGCCGGTGCTCGCCGTCTTCAAGGCCCGCTCCTTCGAGGACGCCATCGCGCTCGCCAACGACTCCGACTACGCCCTCACTGCCGGCCTCTACTCGCGCAGCCCCGGCCGCATCGCGGTGGCACGGCGCCGCCTCGAGGCCGGCAACGTCTATATCAATCGGCCCATCACCGGCGCCATCGTGGGGCGCCATCCCTTCGGGGGCTATCGCCTCTCCGGGGGCGGCACCAAGGCCGGCGGACCGGACTACCTGCGGGAGTTCATGGTGCCGCGTACCGTCGTTGAGAATACCCTGCGCCGCGGCTTCGCCCCGCCCCCCGAGGCGTCGGAAACATAGCGCCGGCCTTGTCCCTCGAGAAGCCGGCAAGCGGCGCGGGGCCGGGCAGATCCAGCTGGAGCCCCTCCGCCACGGGGCGGCGAACAGACCGCCGCCCCGCCGGAACCGAAGGCTCACTCCACCTCGTAGAGCTCGAAGAGCACCACGCCGGTTTCCCCCGCGGCTCCCTTCACCTGCACGGTATAGGGACCGGGAGCGAGGGTGAGCAGCATCGCCGCATCCCGCGAGCCGGCCTCCAACTGGAAGGCGCCGACCTGACCGGCGGCCTCCGCGACCGGCACGCCGTTCTGGATGTCCTCCCAATTGTCGTTCTCAAACAGGGGCTCGCCCCCGGAAAAGACCGTGATGGTGGGATCGCTCAACACGCCCTCCACGCCGAATTCCGTCAGCCCCGGACCGACCGCGCGCATCAACAGCGTCAGCGGGCCCTCTTCGGAGATGGTGAAGCCCGGGATGATGGCGTCCTCTCCACTGCCGGAAACGGCGCGGATGGAGATGTTGATGAGCCGCGATGTCGCTGCGTCGGCGGCATCATAGAGCTCGACGAGAGCGACGCCCGTGCCGCCGCCGACTCCGTCCGCGATCACGGAATACGAGCCGGGCGAAAGCGAAAGGTCGAGCGCGGCATCGAGCACACTGTCCTCGAAATCGAATGCGCCGACGGAGGCGAAACGCGCGCGCAGGGCCTCCACATCGTTGCCATCGCGCCAGTTGTCGTTGGCCGCGACCTCAAAGGACTCGTTGCCGATCAATCGCCGCACGGTCATGCGCGGATCAGCAATGGCATCGCCGACGCCAAACTTCAGCAGGCGCGGGCCCACCGTGCGAATGATCAGCGGCTGAGAATCAGCGCCCGCGACGACGAAGCCGGGGATGAGCACCTCGTCGCCCCCGAGGATCTTGCCGCGGGTCGAGAGGTTGAGCAGCCGCGCACCCGACGCGGGCGGCCGGGGCACATCGAGCGTGGCCACCGGCAGATCGATCGTCGTGCCATCCGGGCGCCGGATGCGCACCTGGTAGTCGCCCCCGTGAAAGCCCTGCAGGCTGGGATAGACCAGCGTGCGGCCGGTGGCCCCGGGAATGGGCACGCCATTGTGCAGCCAGGTGTATTCAAGATCTTCCTCGCTATAGACGACCACCGCGAGCACGGCCTGACTGCCGGCGGTGGTGCCCGCTCCCGGAAGCGCGAGCTGCGCGGTGACCCCGGGGATGACCAGCTCCTCGAGATTGATCCACCCGATGTTACCGCTGTAGGCATAGCCGGAGGCCCGGCCCGTGATCAGGTCCACACGCGGACGGTTCGGGTCGGACGGATCGGCCCAGCTGAAATTGATCCATCCGATATTGGGGCTGTAGGCATAGCCGGAAAGCTCGCCGGTGCCGTTGTGATTCACGCCGTAGTCGGACGCCGAAGTATTGGCGTAGCGCTTCCCATCCGCAGGCGAACCGTCACCAAAGTGGATCCAACCGAAGTTGGGCGCGTAGGCGTAGCCGCCGAGCACGCCGGGGGCGGCCCAGACGCCCGGCGCGGTCGACGGCGTGAAGTCGATCCAGCCGGCGTTGCCCGCCCAGGCGTGATCCGTGGCCGCCCGCAGGCTGACGCCGTGCATCGCGCTCCCGGCAAACATCATCAGCGCGGCGAGACGAACGGCGCGGCGCCAGTCCGCGCCGCGATTGCGAAACTTCGTGAGTCTCATGGTCGTCGAGGGTGAAGGTTGGGTGCCGCTGAGCTCCGCCCGGCTCACGGCGTGGTCAGGTGCTGGCGGATTGCGAAATAGATCCGACCGTGGGCATCGTGATACACGATCGCCGGCCGCCCGTCGGGCGAGAACGCGAGGGAAAGCTCGGCCCCGCTGGCGGGATTGGAGCTGCTGACGGCGGCGACGCTCTCGTTTGTCACCGGCTGGTGGTGCCAATTCTCGCCGTCGTGGGTTGCGAAAATGATCTGACGGCTGTTGCCATCGAAGTAGGCCACACAGGGCTGTCGCGCCGGCGAGAAAGCGATGGCCGGCGGTGTCTGCGAGGTAAACGGATTATTGTCGAGGAGGTGGGAAATCCACCCGTCACCGCTGTCGCGATAGATGACAACCGCACTCGAGGGCCCCAGCGACGGCACGACATACGGCCTCAATGACAACGAAACCCCGACGGAATGCTCGTTGGCATACACCGACGTCGACCCATGCCCGGCAAATTCCGCCTCCGGCTCCCAGCCCCCGACGGTCTTCAGTATCCGGTATTTGAATCGCTTGTTGACCGGATTGTTGGCAAAGCACCAGACGCGGTCCAACGCATCGACAACGAGGCCGGTAAACTCGGCGGAACTCGAAAACGCCGTCTCCGTCGTCCAGGACCCCGCGGCCCCTCCGGGATCACTCGAGACGAGCACCACGCTCGTGCCAAATGCACTCTGGACGCCGATTCGCGGCAATCCGTTGCTCAGATACACCAGCGAGACCGGTGCGGTCGGCTCGATGTTTCCGGCGACGTTGGCGACAGTCCAGAGACCGTTGCTGCGGACATAGAATTTGAGCACATCCCCATCGCCCAGACAGGCGATCGCCGGCTCTCCTGACGGCGAGAAGGCCAGCGAGGGATTCCTCCCCACGGCAACGTCGGTGGCAACGGTGGTGACCTGCCACGCCGACCCGTCGAAGGTGGCAAATTTCAACGCTGACGTGGTCCCGTCGACATCGTCGTAAAAGGCGACGGCGGGCTGACCGTCAGGCGAAAAGGCGAGCGAGTGCCGCATGGAGGCGACGGACCCGACCTGCGTATCCGCGATCTCGGTAATCTCCCAGGGGAGCACCGCGCCCATGACCGTCGCGATGTGATCCCAGAACGGCGCCTGCTGAGCCGCGGCCGCCTCGCGCGCTTCACTTTCGGATTTGAGGGCGGCCACCTGGGCAGCCAGAGCATCCACCTTGCCCTCCAGGGAACTGATGGCGCCACTCTTGAGGTCGGCCACTTCGTCCCAGATCTCCTGGAGCGATTTCTGCGTCGGCGCCGGCGCTCCCGGCGGCTCCAGACTGCCCTGAGCAGCGAGGCGGAGAGCCCCACCCCAGAATGCCAGCAGAAATGACATTACAGACGTGAAAATCGAGAGATGAATTCGCCCCCCGGTCCCCCAAAACAGGCTGGAGGCAATTCGCGATCGGCTGGTTGTTTTTTTCATCGCTTTGCAGTTGTTGTTGAAAAGAGTGGTTGGACCGAATTGCCTCCGGCGGACATCCCGCCTCGATACGGAAAGACGAAAGCACGCCGACCGGCAAGCGGCATGGAAGAAACATGCACGCGCTTACTGCCCGTTTTCCTCTCGACGGCGCAAACGCGTCGACGCGGCCACCTGCGGCCTTCGTCGAAAAACACACACGGCGCACATCACCGAAGGCACACTATTCATTGCGTATTCAGGTGCCGACGCGTTGCGTAGAAAATGGAAGCGCCGCTGTGAAAGACGATGGCGGGCCGACCGTCGGGTGTAAATGCGAGGCTGATCTCAGACCCATTGGGCGGGGAATAGTTTGTAACGACCTGTCGATGCCACTGATTCCCGTCGAACGCGGCGAAGACGATGCCACCGAGGTCAGAATCATAGTAGGCAAGACATGGCTGTCCCGATCCCGGTGAAATCGCGATTGCCGGCGCCGTCTGCAAAGGCACGTTTCTATCAACGAGGTACGTACTCCATTCGTTGCCACCGGACCGATACACCCTGACAGCACTATACGGGTCCGCCGCGCCTGCTATGTAGGTTTTATAGTGCCGCGACAAGGCTACGGATCCATCTTCCACTGCTATGTCGACACTA
>RFJS01000220.1 GCA_003694825.1 Verrucomicrobiota bacterium
CCTGTTATCATCATGACGGATACGCTTCTTCAGGGACTCTCCACGGTAGCCGGCGAGCCTGTGGCCGCGGCCGGCGGGGCCACCTTCCACGCGGTCAACCCGGCGACGGGCGAACGGCTCGATCCGGAGTATCGCGAAATCGGCGACGCCGATCTCGATCGCGCCTGCCGGGCGGCCGGCGAGGCAGGCGTGTCGTATCGCGAGAGCAGCGGATCGCAGCGGGCCGCCCTGTTGCGGGCGATCGCGGGAGAGATCGAGGCGCTCGGCGAGACCCTGGTCGATCGCTACGTCGCGGAGACGGGACTGCCGCGCGCGCGGGCCGAGGGTGAGCGGGCGCGAACCTGCGGGCAGTTGCGCCTCTTCGCGGATCTCGTGGAAGCGGGGGACTGGGCGGACATTCGCATCGACCGGGCCGATCCGAACCGCGCGCCGATCCCAAGGCCGGATACACGGATGATGCTGCGTCCGGTCGGTCCGGTCGCCGTGTTCGGGCCGGCCAATTTTCCACTGGCCTTCACCGTGGCCGGCGGCGACACGGCCTCGGCGCTGGCGGCGGGGTGTCCCGTC
The DNA here is from genome assembly GCA_003694825.1 of Verrucomicrobiota bacterium. Taxonomy (GTDB): domain Bacteria; phylum Verrucomicrobiota; class Verrucomicrobiia; order Opitutales; family Opitutaceae; genus J108. The sequence continues at coordinate 568 of RFJS01000220.1, forward strand.
GTGGTGAAGGCGCATCCCTCGCACCCCGGAACCTCCGAGCTGGTGGGGCGGGCCATCGACACGGCGGTGCGCCGCTGCGGCCTGCCGGCGGGCGTGTTCTCGCTCGTGCACGGCCAGGGGCGGCGGGTCGGGGCGGCGCTGGTGCGGCATCCGGCAATACGGGCTGTGGGTTTTACGGGCTCAAAGGCCGGCGGGCGGGAACTCCAGGCGCTGTGCGCCGCCCGGCCGGAACCGATTCCGTTTTTCGGCGAACTCAGCAGCATCAACCCCATCTGCCTCCTGCCGGAAGCGCTGGCCGCCCGCCCGGAGACCATCGCCGCGGGGCTGCACGGCTCGCTCACGCTCGGCGTGGGACAATTTTGCACCAACCCGGGCCTGGTCCTCTACGTGCCGGGCGCCGGAGCGGACGCCTTCGTCGATGCGCTTCTGGAACGGCTGCGGGAGACGCCCCCGGGAGTGATGCTCAATCGGGCCATCCGCCGCGCCTATGCCGAAGGGCTCGCGCGGGTCGGTGGTGTTCGTGGCGTGGAGACGCTGCTGGCCGCCTCGGAGGATTGCGGCCCGGGCGGCTGCCATGCGACGCCGGCGCTGTTTCGCGCCGATGCCGAGGTGTTCCGCCGGGAGAGGGTGCTGCACGAGGAGGTTTTTGGACCGGCGTCGCTGCTCGTTGTGTGCCGGGATATTGGGGACATGGTGGAAACACTCCTCGCCCTGGAGGGGCAGCTCACGGCGACGGTGCATGCGCAGCCGGATGAACTGGCGGCTCACCGGGATCTGCTCGCCGCCATGGAGCAGCGGGCCGGGCGCCTCGTCCTCGACGGCTTTCCGACCGGGGTGGAGGTGAGCGCGTCGATCGTGCACGGCGGGCCGTGGCCGGCCACGACGGATGTGCGTTTCACCAGCGTCGGCACGGCGGCGGTTTACCGGTGGGTGCGTCCGGTGTGTTTTCAGGATTTTCCGCAGGCGCTGCTGCCGGAGGCTTTGCGCGACCGGAACCCGGGGCATGTCGCCCGTCTCGTGGACGGGCGTCGCTGCACGGGAGACGTGTAGCGCGGCGCGGCGGGCCGACCGGCCGCTGCAGACGGCGCGAGGCCGCGCCCGAAGGGACGGCTCCCGGTTCGCGGTTTGCTTGCGGCGGTTGCCGGTGGTGGCGGCGGGACCGGGCCGCCGGGCCACTGCTCGCGGGATGGAGGCGCGGTGTATCCTGTTTTGCGTGATCGATGCCGGGGATGTGGCGAGCCCCGGGAGGGTGCGCGGGAAGGCCCGACGCCGGCCGGAGGCGATCCATTCGGACACCGGCACCGGGGCGGCGAGGGCGGCGCGGGATGAGCGAATCTGCTCGTGACGGTGCGTCCGTTGTCGATGTCTGATTCCTGCTCCGCGGCGAAACGAATCGGATGGCCAATCCGGCCGGGCGTGTGCAACCTGTTGGCAAACAATACCCTCGTGACGCCCGCCGTGCACCCCTGCGCCGGGCGTTGTGTTTAATTGAAGCAATTGGTTCCCCCCTATGATGAATACCTCTCTGCCCCTTGTTGTCGCCTCCATTGGTGAAATCCCTGCCGCCTACTGGCTCGCGCCGGTCGGCGGCATTCTCGCGTTGGTGATGGCGCGTCTCTTCGCCGCGAGCGTGATGAAGCGCTCCGAAGGCGACGAGGAAATGGTGCGCATCGCGCAGGCCGTGCGCGACGGCGCCATCGCGTACCTGAAACGTCAATATCGGATCGTGTTCGTGGTGTTTGTCGCGCTCGTGATCTTTCTCGGGCTGCTGGGGTGGCTGGGCCTGCAGCCGGGGCTCTCGATGCTCGGGGTGCCGCTCGCCGGCTTTTTCTCCGGATTGTGCGGCTGGCTGGGCATGAAGATGGCGACGAACGCCTCCGCGAGAACCGCCAACGCCGTGAAGAAATCGCTCAACGACGGGCTCACGGTGGCGTTTCGCTCCGGGGCGGTGATGGGGCTGAACGTCGTCGGTTTTGCCCTGCTCGATGTCTCGTTCTGGTTCTTCGTGCTCTCGACCTTCGGGGAACGCTTCGGGATCAGCGGCGGCCTCGTGGAGATGACGACGATCATGCTGAGCTTCGGCATGGGCGCCTCGACGCAGGCGCTGTTCGCGCGCGTCGGCGGAGGCATCTACACGAAGGCGGCGGACGTCGGGGCGGACCTCGTGGGCAAGGTCGAGGCGGGCATCCCGGAGGACGACGCGCGCAACCCCGCGACCATCGCCGACAACGTGGGCGACAATGTCGGCGACGTCGCCGGCATGGGGGCCGA
>RFJS01000221.1 GCA_003694825.1 Verrucomicrobiota bacterium
GGCTCGTGGAGTGGTCCGTTTTCGCCGTGCCGGGAGGGCGGGTGACGTCCGCGCATTTTTCCGGCGCGTCGAATGCCCGGTGGTTAGGCGCGTCGGCCGGGTGGGGGACGGCTCCGGGCGGTTCCTTCTCGTCCTGCCGGGGCGGATCGCTAAAAGAGGGGCCGCTGAACTGTCGGCCGACGGGGCCGGCGGGCCAACGGACTCTGCCGAGATGCGACGGATCAAAAGAGAATACTGGGGTTGGGCCCTCTACGACTGGGCGAATTCGGCCTATGCGGTCTCCGTGCTCGCGGTGGTGTTTCAGCTTTATTTCGTCGATGTGCTGGCGACGCGGGTGGATCCGTCCACCGGGGAGCGCGTGGCGGGCGTCGAAATCCTCGGTGCGACCATCCCGGGCGGATCGTTGTGGTCGTGGACGGTTGCGGCCTCGATGGCGCTGGTCGTGCTGCTCTCGCCGATCGTCGGCGCGGTGGCGGATTACGGCGCTTCGAAGAAGCGGTTCCTGGCCGTCTTTTGCGCCGTCGGGGCGGCGGCAACGGCGGGGATGGTCGTTCTGGGGCCGGGGATGTGGGGGCTGGGCGTGTTGCTGTTTATTGTATCCAACATCTGCTTTGTCTGTGGAAACGTCGTCTACAACGGCCTGCTCACGGACGTGGCCGAGAGCGAGGCGGACGTGGGGTTTCTCTCGAGTTTCGGCTGGGGGCTCGGCTACGCCGCGAGTTTTCTCATGCTCCTGCTCAACCTCGTGCTCATCACACTGAAAGTGCCGAGCGAAGCGTGGTCGGTGCGCGTGTCGCTGTTGTGCGTGGGCCTGTGGTGGGCGCTTTTCGCCATTCCGACGTTTCTGTGGGTGCGGGAGCGGGGGCGGCCGGGAGCGGTGCCGGAGGGCCGGTCGGTGCTTTCGATCGGGTTTGTCCAGATCGTGGAGACGCTACGGCGGCTGCCGCGGTATTCGCAGCTTCTCGTCTTCATGGCGGCGTTCTTCCTCTACAACGACGGGATTCAGACCATCATCGCGCAGGCGGCGACTTTCGCGCGCCTGGCACTGGAGGCGGATCTCGACGCCATCATCCCGGCCTTTCTCATGATCCAGTTCGTCGCCTTCTTCGGGTCGCTCCTGTTCATCCGGGTGGAGCGGCGCTGGGGGACGCGGCGGGCGCTGCTCGCGGCGCTGGCGGTGTGGATCGCGCTCATCGGCTGGGCGTTGGTGATGCGGACGCTGACGGAATTTTACGTGATGGCTTTCTTCGGCGGCCTGGTGCTGGGCGTGTCGCAATCGGCCTCGCGCACGCTGTATGCGCTGATGATTCCGCGGGCGAAATCGGCGGAGTTCTTCAGTCTCTACGCGATCGTGGGCAAGGTGGCCTCACTGGTGGGGCCGGTGCTGTTCGGTGTCGGCGTGCTCTTCGCGCCGAGCTTTGAGCGGCTGCCGGTGTTCAACTCGATGGCGGGCGCGGTGGCGCCGCTGCTGCTGATGGTCGTGGCGGGCGCGCTCCTGCTCCTGCGGGTGGATGTAGCGCGGGGACGGGCCGAGATCGGCGCGGACGAGGGGTGAGAGTGCCGCCATCTCCGGGCGTGAAACGGCCCGCCCCGGGCGTGACAAATCATCCATCCGGGGGGGGTATCGCGAAGCGGGTGCGGCATGATAGGATGCCGGCTTCCCGCTATGCGCTCACCTGTTTCCCCCCTTTTTCGTCTTTTCCTCTCCGGTGTGTTCGCTGCGGCGCTGGGCGGTGCGGCAACCGCCGCCAAGCGCTCTGAGCGTCCGAACATCCTCGTGATCATGGCCGACGACCTCGGTTACGGCGACGTCTCCTGCTATGGAGCGACCCGGATCGAGACGCCGCACATCGATCAGCTCGCGAGCGAAGGCGTTCGTTTCACCGACGGTTATTGCTCGGCCTCCACCTGCACGCCGACCCGCTATTCCTTCCTCACGGGCCGTTATGCCTTCCGGGACGAAGGGACCGGCATCGCACCGCCGAACAGTCCGGCGCTCATCCCGCCCGACATGGTGACCTTTCCGAAGCTCCTGCAGCAGGCCGGCTACAAGACCGCCGTCATCGGCAAGTGGCATCTCGGCCTCGGTGAAAAAGGAAAGGGGCCGGACTGGAACGGCGAACTCAAGCCCGGGCCGCTCGAGATCGGTTTCGACCATTGTTTCCTGCTGCCGACCACCAACGACCGGGTCCCCCAGGTCTACGTGCAGGGCCACCGCGTGCTCAACCTCGACCCGTCCGATCCGCTCTGGGTCGGCGACAAGAAGCCCTCACCCGATCACAAGACCGGCCTGACCCACCGGCACGAGCTGCGCATGGATTGGTCGCACGGGCACAACCAGACCATCCACAACGGCATCAGCCGCATCGGCTTCTACACCGGCGGCATGGCCGCCCGCTTCCGGGAC
>RFJS01000222.1 GCA_003694825.1 Verrucomicrobiota bacterium
CACGCGTCTCGATGCGGTTGACCGGGCGGTGCTGGAAGCGTTAGTCCCTGATGGCGTGGAACCTGTGCAGCATCTGAACGTTGAGCTGGGCGATCGCAGCTATCCGATCGCGTTTGGCGCCGATTTGTCGGCGGAGTTGACCGAGGCCGTGCGGCGCGAGCTGGCCGGTGGCCGGCGGCTGGCAGTCGTGACGGACGAGCGCGTGCGCGCGGCGCAGGCGGCGCTGTTCGAGGCGGCGTTCGCCGGGGTTCCGGTGCTGGCGGTGCCGGGCGGGGAGACTTCGAAGTGCCTCTCGCAGCTCGAGGCGGTCTGCGATTTTCTCGCGGCGGAGCGGGTGGATCGCCGGGGCCTGGTTCTCGCGGTCGGCGGCGGGGTGGTGGGCGATCTGGCCGGTTTTGCCGCGGCGAGCTATCTGCGCGGGGTGGATTTCTGGCAGGTGCCGACGACGCTGCTGGCGATGGTGGACAGCGCGGTGGGCGGAAAGACGGGGGTGAATCTGAAGGCCGGGAAGAATCTCGTGGGCGCGTTTCATCAGCCGCGGGCGGTGTGGTGCAGCATGCGGGTGCTGGAGACGCTTCCCGAGCGGGAGTTTGCCGCCGGGATGGCGGAGGTCATCAAGACAGGGCTGCTCGGCGACGCGCGGCTGTTCGAGACGGTGGCGGAGGAGGCTGTGTCCGGACCGCGGGATCCGCGGCTGCCGGCGATTGTGCGGCGGTGCTGCGAGATCAAGGCGGCGGTGGTGAAGGCGGACGAGCGCGAGACGGCGGCGAGCGGCGGCCGGGCGCTGCTCAACCTCGGGCACACGTTCGCGCACGCGATCGAGGCGGTGGCGGGGTATGGCGAATACCTGCATGGCGAGGCGGTCGGCGTGGGGCTGGTGGCGGCGGCACGGTTGTCGGCGGCGCTCGGGCTCATCGGCGAGGGGGCGGTGCAGCAGGTCGAGACGGTCGTGGCGGCCCATGCCCTGCCGGTGGCGTTGCGGGCGCCGCTGCCGCTGGAGGCGCTCATGGCGGCGATGCAGCGGGACAAGAAAGTGCGCGACGGTCGGCTGCGTTTTGTCGTCATGGAAAAGCTGGGACAGGCGGCGACGCGCGAGGATGTCGACGCGGAGCTCGTGCGCGCGATCTGGCGGCGCCTTGGCGCGGCGGCCGGGTGAGGCCGGGCCGCTGCCTGCCGGTCGGCCGGCCTCGTGGTCCGGTGGGCGGGAGTGAGACGGCCGCGCGCCTCGCGGCTGCTCAGCCCGGCGGCCGGCAGCGCCGGCCGCGCGAGTGCTCGGGACTCTCAGAAGCCGCGGGCCCGGGGGATTTCGTTTGCCGACTGCCAGGCTTCGTCCGGGTTTTCCGCGGTGATTTTCGGGAAGAAGCGGTAGTAGTTGCCGTAGTCGAATTCGCGGAGCCTGGCGCGGAGCGCTTCGCCCATGCGCTTCATCTTCGCCGCGGCGGCGGCCTGGTCGCCGATGAGCAGGCGGTAGGTGTTGGCGGAGAGTTCGGTGCCGTCGGGAGCGAGGAGGCGGACGCGGATGTCGAAGTGATCGACGACGCGGCGGGCGATGTCCCAGTCGACCTCGGCATAGCTCGCGGAGCTGTCGCCGGGGATGTCGCCGACGGGGATTTCGCGCGTGTCGAGGACGGCGCCGGTCTCGTCGCGAAACTCGATGACGGCGCGGGTGTCGGTGAACTGCCGGTAGAAATCGTTCACGACCCAGAGCCGGGCGGCGAATGTCTCGTCGGCCCGCCAGCGGCGTCGGTCGAACTGGAGGTTGACGAGCAGGGGCTGGTAGGCGCGGCGCACGTATTCGTAGGATCGCTTCGGCTGCTGGTAGGCATCGACGATGCCCCATTTCATGTCGGGCCAGTAGGTGATGTAGTGGCACAGGGCGATGCCGCTGGTGCGCGGCTTGCGGCGGCGGAAGTGCTCGATCGCGAGTTGAAAGATGATGCCCTGGGCGTCCTGGGTGGCGTTGACGAACTCCTCGAGCGAGCCGGTGCGTTTGTCGCCGAAGGCGTCGAAGTTCTGCATGCGCAGGCGGTCGAGGTCGGCCCAGTGGTGGCCCCAGCTCGGGCCCGGAGGCCAGAGTTCGCCGGGCGGGATGAATTTGCGCAGGCTCTCGACGGAGGGGACGGAGGTGATGGCGAGTTCGGGGACGATCGGGTAGTCGAGTTCGGAATACCAATCTTCCATCAGCCACCGGCCCATGCCGTAGAAGTAGGCGAGGGCGTGGACGGCTTCTTTGGGCTTGTAGCCGACGCTGCGGGCGTTGGCGTCGGTGAGGGGGGAGTCGGGGACGTAGGGCAGGTCGCAGTGTTCGTGGAGGCGGCGTCCGAGCTCGAGCAGGAAGGCGTTGGTGAACGCGGGGTCGTCGGCGCGCAGAAACGCCTCCTCGCCGCCCTCGATGAGGATCAGGGAGGGATGGTTGCGGCGTTCGCGGATGACGGCGACGGCTTCCGCGTAGATGCGTTCGAGGAAGGCGGGATCCTGGGAGATGTTGGCGGTGCCGAGGGGGATGACGTCCTGCCAGACCGTGAGGCCGAGTTCGTTGCAGTATTCATAAAACTCGGGGATCTCGGGGGGGTGCCAGCCGAAGATGCGGATGTTGTTCATGTTGGCGGCGCGGGCCATCTCGATGAGGCGGCGGTATTCGGCCGGCGAGGTGCGGCCCACGAAGATGTCCGGCGGGCCGCCCCAGCAGGCCGAGCGGATGAAGTGCCGCTTGCCGTTGATGAACACCGTGCGGGGAAAGCTCACTTCGTCGCGCGTGAAGCCGGGGTTCCACGCCATGCGGATTTCGCGGATGCCGAACGTCGTGGTGTGGTGATCGGATTCGCGGCCGTCTTTGCGGAGGAGGCGGACGTGGGCCCGGTAGAGGTTGGGCTTGCCGAGATCCCAGGGCCACCAGAGCTGGGGGTGAGGCACGTCGATGGTGGTTTTGAGGACGGTTTTGCCGGGCTGGACCGTGGCGGTGATTTTCGTTTCGGCCGGCTCGGCGTCGCAGTTTTTGCCGGTGAGGCGGATGGGCACGGTGACGGCGGCCGGGGTGTCGGTGTGGTTTTCGACGGTCACCTCGGCGTGGACGGTGGCCGAGCCGTCGTCGTGGAGCTCGCTTTTGAGGTAGACATCGTCGATGCGTAACCGACCGGTGGCGACGAGGCGGACGGGGCGCCAGATGCCGAAGGGGACGAGGTCGCGCCAGTAGTCGCCGAACCACGGTGTCTTGAGGCCGACGACGCGGTGGTTGACCTGGGGCGGCGGGTCGAGGCGGACCATGAGCAGGTTGCGCCCCTTCTGCCAGTCGCGGGCGGTGTTGAGGACGTCGGTGACGTCGAAGGCGAACCGGGAGAATGCGCCTTCGTGGCGGCCGAGATGGTGGCCGTTGAGCCAGACCTCGCAGGAGAAGTCCACCCCGTCGAATTCGAGGCGCACGAGGCGGTCGCCGACATCTTCGCTGACGTTGAACTGCAGGGCGTACCACCACTCGTCATACATCACCCACTGGGCCTTCATGCTGTTGCGGCCGTAGTAGGGGTCGTCGATGGCACCGGCCTTCCAGAGGTCCGTATAGACGTCGCCGGGGATCGAGGCGGAGATCCAGACGTGTGTTTCGAGATCGGCCGGCGGAAGCTGGTGCAGCCCTTCGGCGACGCCCTGGCCCGGGCGCATGCGCTTCAGCTTCCAGTGATGGCCGCTCAGGTCCTGGACGAGCTGACCCTGGGCCTGGACGAGTTCGCCGGCGGCGGGCTGGGCGGCGGCGGGGCGGGAGAAAGCAAGCAGAAGAAGGAGGGCTGAAAGGACGAATCGGGTCAATTGTCTCACGGGAACAAGGGAGGGTAGATTGTCGATTGTAGTCAATCGACAATCGTCGACCCCGTGAGTTGTTGGGCGGCGGGCAGCGGGTGTGGATTGGAGCTGGCGCGGAGGTTCGGGAGTGTTCCAGCATGGCGGGATGGCAGGATTCTGGTATCGCAAGGGTATGGTGGCGGTGGTGGTCGGTCTGGGCATGGGCGCGGCCGGCTTTGCGTCGGGCGGCCCGGCGGAGCCGGCGGTGGCGCTGCCGCCGATGGTGGTGACGGCGTCGCGCGCCCCGGTCGCGCTCGAGCGGCTGCCGCTGGCGGTGGACCGCCTCGAGGGCGCGGCGCTCGAGGCGCCGACGGCGCTGACCGTGGATGACGCGCTTCGGGTGTCGCCGGCGTTCAGCCTGTTTCGACGGACCGGCAGCCTGACGGCGCACCCGACGGCCCAGGGTGTTTCGCTGCGGGGAATCGGTCCGAGCGGGGCGAGCCGGTCGCTGGTGTTGCTCGACGGCCTGCCGCTGAACGATCCGTTTGGGGGCTGGGTGGCGTGGTCGAAGGTTCCCCGGTTGTCGCTGGGGACGGCGGAGATCGTGCGCGGCGGCGGCTCGGCGGTGTGGGGCAGTGCGGCGATCGGCGGCACCGTGCAGCTGTTGTCGCGGCCGATGTCGCCTGGCACCGGCCGGGTGCTCGGCGAGGCGGGCTCGGCAGGGCTGGCGCGGGTGGAGATGCTGGGCGATGTGTCAGCGGGGCAGGGACGCTTGCGGGCCGGCGGCCGGTGGTTTCGGACGGATGGGTGGCACGCGATCCGGGAGGATCAGCGTGGGGGGATCGACCGGCGGCTGGATTCGCGTCACTGGCTGGCGCACGCCGCCTGGGAGGGCGAGCTGCGGGAGGGCATGGTCCTGCGCATCGGAGGGCGCGCCTTCGACGAGCGCCGGGGCAATGGCACGCCCTACACGGGCAACACCTCGGAAGAGGCCGCCGCGCACTTCGCACTCGCGGGCGAGGTGGCGCCGGATGTCACGGTGCAGATACTGGGGTATGGCCAGCGGCAGCGCTTCGCCAGCCGGTTCTCGTCGGTGGCGGCGGATCGGGAGTCGGAGCGTCCGGCGCTGGATCAGCACGACGTGCCTGCGGATGCCTGGGGGGCTTCGGCCGTGGCTTCGTGGCGGCATCCAGATGGCGCGCTGACGACGCTCGGCGGGGATTGGCGGGCGGTGAGCGGAGAGACGAGAGAGGATTATTTCTATTCCGGCTCGGGCTTTCTGCGCCGGCGGCACGCGGGCGGGGACCAGTGGACCGGGGGGCTGTTTGCCGCGCACCAGCGCGACATCGGCGA
>RFJS01000026.1 GCA_003694825.1 Verrucomicrobiota bacterium
CCAGTATGGCAGCATCCTCGAGGAACACCGGGCGGTGCGTCGCGCGGCGGGCCTGTTCGATGTCTCGCACATGGGAGAGGTCGCGGTGCGCGGCCCCGGAGCCGGGCGTTTTCTCGATTCGCTGGTGACCAATGATCTCTCGAAGATGACACCGGGGCGTGTCGTCTACAGCCCGATGTGCAATCCGCGAGGCGGCGTGATCGACGATCTGCTCGTGAGCATGCGTGGCGAAGGCGACTACCTCGTGTGCGTCAACGCCGCCAATACGAAGAAGGACCTCGAGTGGATGCGCGAGCAGCGGGCCGCGAGCGGTGCCGATTGTGAAATTGTCGATGAGTCGTCAGCCTGGGGGCTGTTGGCCCTGCAGGGGCCGAAGGCTTTCGAGATCCTCAGGCCGCTCACGGATGTGGCCATCGATGACTTGCGGTATTACCACTTCGCCGAGGGCCGCGTCGCCGACACGCCGGCGATCGTGAGCCGCACCGGCTACACCGGAGAGCGTGGCTTTGAGTTGTTCGTCCCGTGGGACCGGGCGGAGTCGGTGGCCCGGGCCATCGAGGTGAGCGGCCGTGAGCGTGGGCTGGTTCTCTGCGGGCTGGGAGCGCGCGACAGCCTGCGCCTCGAGGCCGGCTATTCGCTCTACGGACACGAGATTTCCGATGAGATTTCGCCGTTGCAGGCGCGGCTGGGCTGGACGGTCAAGCTCGACAAGGCCGTGCCGTTCGTGGGCCGCGAGGCGCTGCTGGAGGAAAAGGCGAAGGGCCCGTCGCGGCACGTCGTCTTCTTCCGCACGGGCGACCGCCGCATCGTCAGGCCGGAGACACCCGTGCTCGCCGGGGACACGCCTGTCGGGCGGGTGCTCAGCGGGACGCTTTCGCCGATTCTCAACGAGGCCATCGGTTCGGCATTGATCGACGCGGACGCCTCGACAGAGAGTCTCGAGGTGGATCTGCGAGGCCGGCGCTTCGCCCTAACGCTGGTGAAGCCGCCCTTTGTCCCCCTGCCGAAGCAGTAGCTCCAGCGAACCCTTTCAACCGCTTTCTCATCATCATGAACGTTCCCGCCAATCTTCTCTACACCCGCGAACACGAGTGGGTGCGCAAGGTCGATGACAACACCGTGGTCGTGGGCATCACCGATTATGCCCAGGAAAGCCTCGGCGATGTCACCTATGTCGAGCTGCCGGCTGTCGGTGACGCTGTCGAGAAGGGTGCGACGTTCGGCGTCGTCGAGTCCGTCAAGGCGGCATCCGATCTCTACGCGCCGGTGAGCGGCGAGGTCGTGGAGATCAACGAAACCCTCACCGACGCCCCGGAAACGGTGAACAGCGACCCCTACGAGGCCGCCTGGATGATTACCATCCGGCTCGACAATCCGGCCGAACTCGACGAGCTGCTCTCGCCGGAAGCCTACGAAAAGCACATCGCCGATCAGGCCTGAGCGCGTCGCCATCGGCGGCCGGCCGACGGCGGCCGACAGGCGCGACAAACAAAGAGCGGAACGCCCCGGGGGACGTTCCGCTCTTTGTTGAATGTTCGATCGACGAGGGCGCGGACGGCTCAGCCGAGAATGAGCAGCGGCTTCTCGATGATCTCTTTAAGGGCCGCGAGGAACTGGGCGCCGGTGGCGCCGTCGACGACGCGGTGATCGCAGGAGAGGGTGAGCGCCAGGCGGTGGCCGACGACGATCTCGCCGGCTTCATTGACCACGGGTTTGGTCTCGGTGCCGCCGACGGCGAGGATCGCCGCGTTGGGCGGGTTGATGATCGCCGAAAACCGGGAAACGCCGAACATGCCGAGGTTCGACACGCAGAAGGTGCCGCCGGTGAACTCGTTGGGCTGGAGCTTGCGGGCCTTCGCCTTTGCGCCGAGTTCCTTTGCCTCCCGGGAAATCTGGAAGAGCGATTTGGCGTGGGCGTTGAAGATGACCGGGGTGATGAGCCCGTCCTCGATGGCGACGGCAAAGGAGACGTGGGCCGCGGCGTGGGCACGGATTTTGTCTCCCTCCCAGGAGCGATTGACGGCGGGAACCTTCCGCAGCGCGTGGGCACAGGCCTTGAGGATCATGTCGTTGACGCTGATCTTCGTGCCTTCGCCGAAGGATTGGTTGATCTGCTTGCGCAGCGCGAGCATCGGACCGACATCGACCTCCATCTCCACGTAGAAGTGGGGGATCTGCGTCTTGGACTCGAGCAGGCGGCGGGCAATCGTCCCGCGCATGTTGCTGACGGGGATGGTCTCCTCGGCCTGCACGCCGTATTCGGAGGTGCCGACAAAGGGAGCCGCCGGCGCGGGAGCCGGGGCTGCCGCGGGCGCAGCCGCCGAAGCCGGGGCCGCCGCGAGCGGCGCGCCGGAAGCGAGGGCGGCAGCGGCTGCTTCGATGTCGGCCTTCACGATGCGTCCGCCGGGACCCGAGCCCTTCACGGTGGCAGGGTCGATGCCTTTCTCGGCGGCGAGTTTGCGGGCGAGCGGAGAGATCTTGATGCGTCCGCCAGCCGGGGCAGCAGGCGCCGGTGCGGGGGCGCTCGGTGTGGCGGCCGGTGCGGGCGGCGGAGGCGGAGGCGGTGTCGCCGCGGCCGGAGCGGGGGTGGGGGCCGAGGGGGCTTGCGCTTCGGCCGCGGGCGTGGCGGCGTCGCCACCCGTTTCCTCCTTTGATTCAGCCGGCGGCGGAGCCTTCTTCTCGGGGATTTCGACCTTCTCGCCCGGTTCGCCGATGGCGCAGAGCGGATCGCCGACGGCGGCCTGCTCGCCCTCGGCAACGAATTGCTTGAGCAGGACGCCGTCGTCGAAGATCTCCATTTCCATCGTGGCCTTGTCGGTCTCGATTTCCGCGACTTTGTCGCCGGAGGAGACCTTGTCGCCTTCCTTCTTCAGCCAGTTGATGACGGTGCCCACCGACATGGTGTCGCTGAGCTTGGGCATTTCGATGATCGTGGCCATGGTGTGCGGTTGGAAGTGGAGAGGATGTGTTGGGTTGTGGCTGGTGGTGTTCGAGTGGGTTGGCGTGCCCCCG
>RFJS01000223.1 GCA_003694825.1 Verrucomicrobiota bacterium
GTGCGAAACACCGGCTGGTGCCGCACCGACATCGACCGCTTCATCCTCGCCCGTCTCGAGGCCGCCGGCATCGCGCCCAACCCGCCCACCGACCGGCACACGCTCCTGCGCCGCCTCAGCTACAACCTCACCGGCCTCCCGCCCACCCGCGCCGAGATGGCTGCGTTCCTCGCCGACAGCTCACCCGACGCTGTCGAACGCGTCATCGACCGCCTCCTCGCCTCTCCCCAATACGGCGAACACTGGGCCCGCTACTGGCTCGATCTCGCCCGCTACGCCGACACCAGGGGCGATCCGCCCCGGCGCGAAGATCCGCGCTTCCCGCACGCCTGGACCTACCGCGACTACGTCATCGACGCCTTCAACCGCGACCTTCCCTACGACCAGTTCATCCTCGAGCAGCTCGCCGCCGACCGCCTCCTCCCCGCCGCAAGCCGCCATCGCGCCTCACCAGCATCATCGGAAACCGACCGCACTCGTCTCGCCGCGCTCGGCTTCCTCACCCTCGGCAACCAGTTCGACGGCCGCCGCAACGACATCATCGCCGATCAAATCGACGTCACCACAAAGGCCTTCCTCGGGCTCACCGTCGCCTGCGCCCGCTGCCACGACCACAAATTCGACCCGATCCCCACCGAGGACTACTATTCACTCTACGGCGTTTTCGCCAACTCCGTCGTTCCCCGGGAGCTTCCCATCCTCCGCCCGGCTCCGTCCCCGGACGCGACCGAAGATTACCTCGCCCGCCGCCGCGAATGGCTCGCCCGCGAACAGGAACTCCTCCTTGAATTCAGAAACCTGAGACGCTCCGGCAACCGCGACCCCGAGCGCCGCCGCCAGCTCATCCGCGAACAACAGCGTGTCCGGAAAAACCTCACCGACCTCGAGTCCACCCATCCCGGCGCCCCTGTCCGCGCCCACGTCCTCTTCGATGTCGACCGGCCCCGCGACTACCCCGTCCTCATCCGTGGCGAGCCCGGCAACGCTGGCAAGACCGTCCCCCGGCGCTTTCTCGAAATCCTCTCCCCCGGCGAACGACCCCCCTTCCGCGACGGCAGCGGCCGGCTCGAACTGGCCCGCGCCATCGCCAGCCCCGACAACCCCCTCACCGCCCGCGTCATCGTCAACCGGATCTGGCAACAGCATTTTGGTGCCGGAATCATCGATACACCCGACGATTTCGGCAACATGGCGGCTCCGCCCACGCACCCCGAACTGCTCGACTTCCTCGCCGCCGGACTCATCGAACACGGATGGTCCCTGAAATGGCTCCAGCGCGAAATCACGCGCAGCGCCGTCTACCAGCTCTCCTGCCTCGACCGGCCGGACGCCGCCGCCATCGACCCGGAAAACCACCTGCTCTGGCGCGCCAACCTTCGGCGCCTCAGCTTCGAGCAAATCCACGATGCCCTCCTCGCCGCCGCCGGCACACTCGACCTCTCCCGCGTCGGCGGAAAGTCAGTCCGCATCGGCTCCGCCGACTTCGCCACCCGCCGCGCCCTCTACACCTGGATCGATCGGCGCAACCCCGCCGAACTGCTCACCCAGTTCGACTTTCCCAGTCCCGACATCCCCTCGGGCCGGCGCCACTCCACCATCGTTCCCCAGCAGTCCCTCTTCCTCATGAACAGCCCGATCGTCGTGGAAGCGGCCCGCGCCCTCGTGCAAAACGACACCTTTCGCAACCTTCCCGATGATGAAGCCCGCGTCCGGGCGCTCTACCTCGCCATCTTCCAGCGGCCGCCGATCCGGCGCGAGGTCGATCTCTGCCGCCGCTACATCCACGCCAATCCCGATGGTGCCTCACTGCAGACGCCACCGCCCACGCGACGTTCGCGGCTCGCCACTCGTGCCGCGCTGCGCCAGGCGCGCCTCGCGGAGCGAGCCGAAGCCTCGGGCGGGCGCTTTCGCGCACAAATCGAACCCGCCGCCCGGGCCCACCTCCGTCGCGATCCGCTCGATGCCTGGACCAAGCTCGCCCACGCCCTCCTCCAGACCAACGAAGCCGTCTTGCTCAACTGACCACTCGCCCCCCGACGCCGGCGCCCGGAGCGCCCGCGCAACTGATTTTCAACAGAACCTTGGCCGGTGTGGCGCGCGACCGCCCAAATAGGGAGTTGGCTCCGCGGGATTTTCGATTAGATTTCGGGGTAACCCGAGCCCGCCGGGCCCTGCGGTTGTCCAGTTTCTGTCGTTACAACCCACCCACCCCATCTGCCCCATGACCCATCCATCCCAATCCCTCGAACGCGCCAAAAGCTATCTGAACCTCCAACTCACGCGCACCCCGCAGTCCGACGCCTTTCACCCGCCCGAGGAAGGCCCCTACGTCACCATCTCGCGCGAAGCCGGCGCCGGCGCACCTGAGTTCGCCCAATCCCTCGCCGACCACCTCAACGCCGGCGATCGCGACAGCGAGGTGCAGTGGACGGTCTTCGACCAGAAGATCGTCGAACACGTCCTCCAGGATCAGAACCTCTCGCCGACCCTGGCCCGCTTCCTTCCCGAAGACCGCATCCCCCACATCATCTCCTCATTGGGCGAAATCATCGGTCTGCACCCCAACCTCTGGACGCTCGTCCAGCGCACCAACGCCTTCATGCGCGAATTGGCGCGCCGCGGACATGTCATCCTCGTCGGTCGCGGCGCCAACTTCGCCACGGCCGGGATCCGCGGCGGCGTGCACTGCCGCCTCGTCGCCCCGGAACACCACCGCGCCTGTCGCGTCTCCGCCGAACAGAACATCGACCTCGAAGAGGCCCACTCCGTCATCCGGCGCATCGACTCCGCGCGGCGCCACTACGTGCGCTCGGTCTTCGATACCGACGTGGCCGACCCCACCGCCTACGACATCGTCATCAACACCGCCCGCGTGCCCTTCAGCCAAAGCATCGAAGTCATCGCGCGCCTTGTCGAACACGCCCGCGCCACCGCCGCCGCGCGCTAACTCGAAGGCGACGCCGGGGCGGCTACGTCCGCCCGCGGTTGGCCACCGGCCAGCCCCCGGGGAGAGGCCGGAGCGGAAGGCCCGGTTTTGCCGCGGGCGCGCCGTCAGGCGCCCGCCTCGCGCTCTCGCGTGCCGCCGCTCCACTTGAGCTTGGTCCGCACGATGCGAAAGTGCTCGTAGTCCACCGGCGTTGCCAGCAGCAGCTTTCGGTCGGCCACCCGCACACGCACCGGCCCCTCCTGACAGAGATACTGGTTGCTGTGCCCATCGAGCGCCACGAACAGCGCCGCCCCCTTCTGCAGGTTCTCCACGCGGATCTCCACGTCGCCCGGCAACATGACCGTGCGATTGCTCAGCGTATGCGGACAGATCGGCGTCAGGCCGATCGCGTCGACACGCGGGTGCACCAGAGGCCCGCCCGCCGAGAGATTGTAGGCGGTCGACCCCGTCGGGGTGCACAGGATGAGCCCGTCGCAGAAAAAACCGGCCACCAGCTCCGCGTCCGCATGCACCTCCAGGTGCGCGATGCGGGACTGCTCGCTGTCCTTGATCAGGACCTCGTTCAACGCGTACCCGGAACCCGAATGCATACGGCACTCCAACAGCGATCGCGAATCGATTCGGAAACCGCCATCGAGGATCGAGCCGAAGCTGCTCTCCACCTGTTCCGAGGTGAATGTCGTCAGAAAACCGAGACTCCCGCGATTGATGCCGACGACCGGCACCTGCGTGCGAGCCGCCTCATTGACGACACTCAGCAGCGTCCCATCTCCTCCGATCACGCA
>RFJS01000224.1 GCA_003694825.1 Verrucomicrobiota bacterium
AACCCCCGCTTCTCCGCCGAAAACCTGCGCAAGCTCAAGCCGCGCCTCGCCCGCCTCCGGGAGCGCTTCGGCGACTCCATCGAAGACCTCGCCGCCATCGCCCTGCGCTATGTTCTCAACCACCCGCGCGTCGCCTGCGTCATCCCCGGCTTCCGCAACGAACGCCAGGTCGCCTGCAACCTCACCGGCGCCGAACGCGAACTGAGCGCCGAAGACATGGCCTTCATCCGCGAAACCCTCACCGGCGACCTCGACTGATTCCGGCGCGCTCTCCGGAGCGAACACGCCCTCACCCTGCCGGGCACCTCGCCGTCCCCGCGCCTCCGGCGCAAAATCCGGTGGCCAGCCACGGCGCGAACCGCTCAATCCCCGGCATGACCGCGACCACGGAAGACTCCGCCCTGCCTCCGATCGTCATCCACGGCGCCACTTCCGGGCGCGTGCGCACCCTTCCGGGCTTTCACAAAAAGACCCATCGCGAACCCGACGCCGTCAACCCCGCCACCCTCGCCTTTCTCGCCCGCCTCTGCGCCGACGAGCTCGCCGACGAAGGCGAACGCCTCTTCCAGGAAATCCGCGCCGCGCTCGGCTATCGCCGCCGCGACATCAGCCTCGCCGTCGACTCGCCGAGCGCCCTCCTCACCACCCGCGACTTCACCTTTGAAATCACCTACACCCTCGCCGAGACCGACCCGGCCACCTACCTCGTCTCGCGCAACCTCAGCGGCCTGCGCCGCGCCGCCGTCGTCCAGCACGACGCCTTCAACACCATCTTCGCCGGCCTCTTCACCTCCCTGATCTTCCCGCTCGGCCGACGCCTCGCCGTCGAAGACCTCATCGACTGCATCGAAGACCTTGGCCCCGACGCCGCCATGCGCGTCGACTACCCCTCCGACTGTCGCGACTGCACCATCCGCATCCGCGGCATACCGGCCAGCGTCGTCTGCGACGGCGCCACCCTCGAACTGCGTTTCGAACAAGCCGGTTCTCCCCGGGATCTCCTCGAAGCCTTCGACAGGGCGCGGCGCGCCTTCGCCGCCACCGGCACCGGCATCCTCACCGCTCTGGCCGCCCCGGGCGGCCAGCCGCGCCCCTGATAACCCCCTGAAAGGCCGGCACCCCGCGCCCCGCCCGAGCCCATCGCCCCGCGCCGGACCTCCAGCCCGCTCCCCCGAGGGCGGGACCATCCGGCCGCATTCCCCGCCCCGGCCTGTTAGATGCCGCGCTCCACGTGCGTTTCCCTCCATGGCTCCACCGACCATGCACTCTCAAGACAAACTCCTCACCCGTGCTGCCATCATCACCGCCCTCGTGTGGATCGGCGTCTTCTGCAGCACCCTCCCGTTTTTCCGCGGCATCTTCTCCCGCGAACACGCCGGCGAACCCGCCCGCATCGAACCGGGCGCCTACGTCCAGCAACACGAACCGTTCCGCGACATCCCCGAGGCCACCCCGCCGCGCGTCGGCCATGGCCGGCCCACATTCGTCTGGGCCCGGCAGCACCAGGCACAGTCCCGGACCGCCCGCGACGACGCCGCCGGGCCGGACGGCTCCCGCTGATCGCCGCACCATCGCCGGTGCGCCCACCGCCCGGGCCGCGGGTGCCGCTCACGAAAGGTGCGGCAGCACCTGCGAGGCGAGCGTCAGCAGGATGAAAAACCCGCACATATCCGTCACCGTCGTCAGGATGGGACCGGACGCCAGGGCCGGATCCTGACGCAACGCCCGCAGCACCAGCGGCACCAGGCCACCCACGCAGGCGGCCACCAGCGTATTCAGAGCCAGGGCACCGCCGACCACCAGCCCCAGCCAGACATTCCCCTTCCAGAACGCCGCGATCGCCCCCAGCAGGATCCCCAGCGCGATCCCGTTGAGCACGCCCACCACCGCCTCCTTGCGGAACACCCGCAAAAACTCCGACGGATGCACCAGGCCCAGCGACAACTCGCGCAGCGACACCGCCACCGCCTGGTTGCCCGAGCAGCCGCTCATATCCGAGATAATCGGAAGAAACACCGCCAGCGCGATCGCCGCCTGCAGCGTCTCCTCGTGCATCGCGATGATGCTCGCCGCGATCAGGTTGAGCACGATATTGATCGACAGCCACGAAAGCCGCCGCCCGCTGCGCTGCAGCACCGGCATCGAGCGCAGCTCCTCCCGGCCCATCAGGCCCTGCACCTTCAGCAGATCCTCCGTCGCCTGCTCCTGCCGGGCTTCCGACAACACCTCGCGGTCCACCACCCCCACCAGCCGACCCTCCGCGTCCACCACCGGAAACCCGAACAAGCCGTGCTCCTCGAACATGCTCTCCAGATCGTCGACCGTATCCGTATCGCGCACCGCGATCGGGTCGGCAATCATCACATCGCGCACCCTGTCGTTCGGACGCGCAAACACGAGATTGCGCATCGGCACCACCCCGGTCAGCCGCCCCTGCGCGTCCACGACATACCCATACTGCACCCCGTAGGTTGAATACTCCTCTCGATTCGCCCGCAGGTCCTCCAGCACCTCCCCGACCGTCTGATCCTCGCGAAAACGGAGAAACTCCTCGAACATCAGCGACCCCGCCGTCCCCTCCTCATACCCCATCAGCAACCGCGTCTCGGTCGCGGCCTCGGGACTGAGCTGGCTGAGAATCGCCTCCGAATCCTCGGACTCCAACTCATTGAGCAGGTCCGCCCGCTCATCACTGTCGAGCTCCTCGACAATCGCCGCGGCCGAAGTCGGATTGAGATCCTCGAGAATCTCCGCGGACTGCGCGAAGTTGATCGCGTCGAACAGATGCGCCGAATCGTCCGCCGGCAGCAGCTCGAACAACGCGGTCTGCTCCTCATCATCCAGCCGATCGATCAGCCAGCCGCGATCATCCGGATCGGTCCGCTCGATGATCGCCACGGCCGCGGCGCGATCCCGCGCCTCGATCGCCTGGCGCAGCGCATCGAGAAGCGCTTCACGTGAAGCCTGCTCGGAAATCGGTTCAGCGGAACTCATGCGGCACGCAATGCATTCCGCCGCGACAAGGCAACTTCCGTCAGAGGATTTTGCCTGCCTCGCCCCCCGACATCCGGGACGCCCCGCCCCAGCCCGCACGCCGACCGCGGGCCCCAGGGTTGCCCCCTGTCTGGAAGGCAGTCCGCCAAGACACACGGCCGCACCTTCGCGCCGCTCCCTCCCGGCGAAACCCGGCCCGCCCGCCCGAACCATCTCCTCTCCAACCGTTTCGAGGTGGTGTGTCCGGACCGCGGAATAATGCGAGCGCTCTGCGGTGGTTGGTCGAGATCATCGATGCCTTTCGACGAGGGGATGGGTCCGGACAGGCGGCATTGCGCAAGATTTCCGCCACCGGGCCGACGCGGAACTGCCACCAATGCCGAAACTCTGGATACAGCCGGTCGATCGCATCGAGAAATTGCTCGGCCTGCCGTTGCGCGGCCCACAGCCGCTCGCGCGCCTCGCCGCCTTCGATCTGCGCCTGCGCGCGTGTTTGCTCCTCGATAGCGCAATCGCGCTTTGTAACGCTCATCGGACTGGCGTTTGACATTGGGCAACAAGCCGCCACCGTGATGGTCGACTGGCCACCGCTGGTCTGCCTGTTTTTTCTGATTGGCGCCAGCGGACCGGCCAGTTTCTTTTTGTGGCCGGATGGCTGTACATCGTAGAGACGGCACCGTCCGTCGTTCTCATGCAGGACCGCTCAGGCGCACCGGAATACGTATGCCATCGATGTCTGCCACGGCCAGGTAACGCTCCACGGCTCGCGCCCCGCCGGCGGCGTGGTCATGTCGCGTTCGATGCGTTTAGCGGTGCGCACCAGCTCGGGCGTCTGCGCGAGCACCGCAAAACCCGTAGGCGTGCTGACCGCGCCAAAGCTGTATTTGATCGCCTTACGATCAATTTCGATCAGCGCCCGGGTTGCCTCGTTGCGGACGGTTAGGCGTTTCGCGGCTGCCGCAAACTACACGCTCTGGCCGGTCTGTGCCCGCTCGGGCTGGGGGTGCGTCCGGACATGCGTTCGGCGTCGAATTTTCAATTCACCCGCTTCCCGTCACCAATGCCTTTCAACGGGGGGGGTGGGTCCGGACTCGACAAAAAAGCGGTCAAGGAGGCGCTCGCCCATGCCGTCACCAATGCCTTTCGGCGGGGGGGTGGGTCCGGACTCAGGGACAGGTTGTAAAAGACCTGTCTCTTCTTGGCCCGTCACCAATGCCTTTCGGCGGGGGGGTGGGTCCGGACATCAGGTCGGGGTTTAACACCACACATAAAATGGTCACCAATGCCTTTCGGCTGATCCGGCGCGCCGGACCACCGCTTACAGGGTTGACAAGCTTATCCTGGAGAAAACCGAGTCACCAATGCCTTTCGGC
>RFJS01000225.1 GCA_003694825.1 Verrucomicrobiota bacterium
CGATTTTTTCATCCGCTGGTCGCAGCTCACGCCGGAGCACGTCCAGCCCGACATCACCCTCGCGCTCGAGCGCGCCCGGGCCCGCCTCGATGCCATCAAGTCCGTCGCGCCGGAAGCGGCGACTTTCGAGAACACGTTCCTCGCGCTCGAGGATGCGACCGAAGAGCTCAACCGCGCCTGGGGAGCCGTATCGCACCTGACCTCGGTGTGCGACTCGAAGCCTCTGCGGGAGACCTACAACGCCATGCTCCCGAAGGTCAGCGAGTTCTTCGCGCGCATCCCTCTCGACGCTGATCTGTGGCGGGTGCTCAAGGCCTTCGCGGAAAAGCCAGAGGCCGCTCGGCTCGAAGGCGTGGATCGCCGCCTCTTCGAAGAGACGATGGCCGACTTCCGCCAGAACGGTGCCGATCTGCCGCCGGAGGCACGCAAGCGCCTCGAGGCCGTGCAGGCGGAGCTGGCCCAACTCACGCAGAAGTATTCGGAAAACGTGCTCGATTCCACGAACGCCTGGGAGCTGGCCATCACCGACGAGTCGAAACTCGCCGGTCTGCCCGCCTACGCCCGGGCCGCCGCTCTGGCCAGTGCTCGTGCCAAGGGCATCGCCACCGAGGACAAGCCCGCCTGGCGCTTCACCCTGCACGAGCCCTCGATACAGCCGTTCATGACCTACCTCGAGGACGACGATCTGCGCCGTCAGATGTGGGAAGGCGCCTGCACGATCGGTTCCGTCGAGCCCTGGGACAACAGCAGCCTCATCCGCCGCATCCTCGAGCTGCGCCGCGAGCGCGCCGCCATCCTGGGCAAGGCTCACTTCGCCGACCTCGTCCTCGAGCGCCGCATGGCCCGCAACGGGCAGACGGCGCTCGATTTCGTGCGCGACATGCACGCGCGCATCCGTGAGGCCTTCCAGCGGGAGTGCCGCGAACTCGAGGAATTCAAGGCGCGTGAAACCGGCGGTCCCGTCGAGCCCCTCGAGCCCTGGCAAGTCGCCTATTGGGCGGAAAAGCTGCGGCGCCAGCGCTACGACTTCGACGAGGAGAAACTCCGCCCCTACTTCCCGATCGACCGCGTCATCGACGGTCTCTTCAAAGTCCTCCAGCGCCTCTACGGCGTGGAAATCCGCGAGCACACCGGGCCGGTCGAGACCTGGCATCCCGACGTCAAGGTCTACGATGTCTACGACCGCGGCGGCGAGCGGCACCTCGGCTCCTTCTATGCCGACTGGCATCCCCGCGAGTCCAAGCGCAGCGGCGCCTGGATGAACTACCTGCGCACCGGCGGCCCGCGCCCGGACGGCTCATGGGAGCCGCACCTCGGCCTCATGTGCGGCAACCTCATCGCGCCGACCGACGACAAGCCGGCGCTGCTCAGCCATCGCGAAGTCGAGACGATCTTCCACGAAGCCGGGCACCTCTTCCACCACCTCCTCGGCGAAGTGCCGATCCGCTCCCTCAACGGCGTCAACGTCGCCTGGGACTTCGTCGAGCTGCCCTCCCAGATCATGGAAAACTGGACCTGGGAGCGCGAGGGGCTCGATCTCTTCGCCCGGCACTACGAGACCGGCGAGCCCATCCCCGAGGAGCTCTTCGAGCGCATGATCGCCGCGCGCAACTTCCGCGCCGCCACCGCCGCCGTTCGCCAGCTCTCCTTCGGGCTCATGGATCTGGAAATGCACATCCACCCGGAGCGTTTCCTCGAGGCCGACGACCTCGAGGCCGAGCTGCGCAACCTCCTCGCCGACTACGTGATCCCGACCAAAACCCCGGCGCCGACGATCGTGCGCCGTTTCGGCCACCTCTTCGCCGATCCCGTCGGCTACGCCGCCGGCTACTACTCCTACAAGTGGGCCGAAGTGCTCGATGCCGACGCCTTCACCCGCTTCCAGAAAGAGGGGATCTTCAACCCCGACACCGGCGCCGCCTTCCGGGAACACATCCTCAGCAAGGGCAACTCCGAGGAGCCGATGGTCCTCTTCAAACGCTTCATGGGCCGGGAGCCCGATCCCATGGCCCTGCTCGTGCGCAGCGGTCTCGCCCCCGCCGCCGGGGCACGCTGAGCCGGTCCCCGTCCCGCCGGTGCCGGCCGGCGCCGGCGAC
>RFJS01000027.1 GCA_003694825.1 Verrucomicrobiota bacterium
GCAATACGGGCGACTCGAGCGCTTTCACGACGCCATCCAGAAGAAGGAAGAGGCGACCACACTCTTCAACCTCGGCTACCTCGACCTGGAAGGACGCGCCCAGGCCGAATCGCTTTTCTGGCAGATCTGCCGACAGATCGCCGAAGACGCCCCACCGAGCGGATACGAGCCGGAAGAGCTCCTCGAACTGCGCAAGCTCCTCGCCGATCAATACGTCTGCAATTTCTCCGTCTTCCAGTCGCTGCTCGATCACTGGGCGCTCAAACAGCTCTTCCCGATCGCCCCGCTGCATCGCCACACCCAGCGCCCGTCCGTCAACACCACCCTCGCCGACATCACCTGCGACAGCGACGGCAAGATCACCCAGTTCATCGACCTGCAGGATGTGCGCGACCCCCTCCCGCTGCATCCGCTCAACGGCAAACCCTACTTTCTCGGAGTCTTCCTCGTGGGCGCCTACCAGGATATCATGGGCGACCTGCACAACCTCTTCGGGCGCGTCAACGAGGTGCACGTCTTTCTCGATGACGACGAGGAGGATGGCTTCTACATCGAAGACACCATCCAGGGCAGCCGCATCGGAGACGTTCTCTCGGGCGTGCAATATGATGCCGACGATCTCTGCCGCCGCATGAAACGGCAGATCGACCGCGCCATCCGGCGCGACATGGTCAAGCCCCGGGAGGGCATTCGCCTGCTCGAGTTCTACGAAAGCCTCGTCGAGCAGCGCACTTATTTGCGCACGACGCATGACAAGGCCGAGGCGAGCGCCCGCGCCCGCCGCCGGAAAAAGAAAAGCGCCCGCCAGTGATCCTGGCAGGCGCCTGGAGAATCGCTCAATCCGGAGCGCTGTTTGCGTAGCGCGCGTTACGCTTCCAGCTCACGGACGGCGGCGACGACATTCGCCGCGGTAATACCGAGCTCCTTCATCACCACCCCGCCCGGAGCGCTGAGGCCGAAGCGGTCGATGCCGATGACCCGCCCGTCGAGGCCGACGTATTTGTGCCAGAGCCCGGTCACCCCCGCCTCGATGGCGACGCGGCGGCGGCAGGCTGCCGGCAGCACCGACTCCCGGTAATCGGCCGGCTGGCGCTCGAAGCGCTCGAAGGACGGCATGGAGACGACCCGCACGCCCTCGCCCAGCTCCTTCGCCGCAACCACGGCGTGCTGCACCTCGCTGCCGCTTGCCAGCAGGATGGTCTTCAGCTCGCCTTTTTCGCGGAGCAGCACGTAGCCGCCCCGGAGCACGCCTTCGCGGCGTTCCTCGACCGGCACTTCCGAAAGCGTCGGCACGGCCTGGCGCGTGAGGATCAGGGCGGTCGGCCCGTCCGTGCGGGCGACGGCCGCAGCGAAAGCCCCGGCGACTTCCTCCGGATCGGCCGGCCGGATGACATCGAGATTCGGGATACAGCGCAGCGCCGAGACGGTCTCGACAGGCTGGTGCGTCGGACCGTCCTCGCCCACACCCACCGAGTCATGCGTGAAGATGTAGACGACCGGCAGATGGGAAAGCGCCGCGAGACGGACGGAGGGACGGCAGTAGTCGGAGAAGACCAGGAAGGTCGCTCCGGAAGCGCGGAAGATGCCGTCGTAGGCGATGCCATTGAGCATTGCGCCCATGGCGTGCTCGCGAATGCCGAAGCGAATGTTGCGGCCCTTCCAGTTGCCCGGCCCGAAGTCGCCGTCGCCCTCTTCGATGTAGTTCAGGGTCGAGCCGTGCAAATCGGCGCTTCCCGAGATGAGCTGCGGGAGCTCGCGGGCGATGGGCTGCAGCACGATCGATCCCGCCTTGCGGGTCGCGAGCTTGGCGTCCGCGTCGAAAGCGGGGATTTTCTCGAGCAGGGCCTTCGCGTCGATCTGCGGCGCCGCGCCGGCGTCGAGACGAGCCGCCAGCTCGGGGTTGGCGGCGCGCCACGCATCAAAGGTCTTTTTCCATTCGGCGTAGTCGGCTGCGAGTTTGCGCGCGTGCTCGGCAAAATAGGCGCGCACGTCTTCGGAGACATAAAATTTCTCCTCCGGCAGACCGAGCCCCTTGCGCGCGGCCTCGGCGAACTTCGCGCCGGCCTCGCCGTGCCCCTTGTTCGTGCCGGCCACTTCGGGAATGCCGCGGGCGATCTCAGTCTTGGCGATGATGAGCTGCGGCTTGCCTGTGGTGGCATTGCGCGCCTTCTCGAAGGCCCAGAGAAAGGCCGCCATGTCGTGCCCATCGACCGTCTGCACATCGAAACCGTAGGCGCGGTAGCGGGCGGCGACATCTTCGCTCTGGGTCTTGATCGCCATGGCGTCGAGCGTGACGTCGTTGGAATCGTAGATGAGGATCAGGTTGTCGAGGCGCAGGTGCCCGGCGAGCGCGGAGGCCTCGGCGGCGACTCCCTCCTGGATGCACCCGTCACCGGCGAGAGCGACGACGTGATGATCAAAAATCGTGTGCTCCGGCGTGTTGTAGAC